>NZ_VPED01000131.1:0-1815 GCF_013417335.1 Acinetobacter sp. YH16031 | reverse complement strand
TTATTTAGGAACTACAGGATTCTCAAAGATCGTTGAAGAATTTCCTTTAATTACTATTTTTGCTCAATATTTTGGAGCTGTATTTTTATTCATTTATGGTTTGAGAAGCTTCTATTCAGCTTTTAGAAAACATACGCGTCTTGATCCGAGTAATATTGAAAAAGCTAATATTTATCATGTGCTAGGTACTTGTTTAGCATTTACCTGGCTCAACCCTCATGTTTACTTAGATACCGTTGTACTAATGGGTTCTATTTCCACGAACTTTGAAAGCGAGCTGCATATATTTACTATGGGAGCAATCCTATCTTCTTGGATATTCTTCTTTTCTTTAGGACATGGAGCAAAATTTCTATTACCGCTATTCCAAAGTTCTATTTCATGGAAAATTTTAGATTTCCTCATAGGCATAATTATGTGGGTTATAGCTGTAAATCTCTTGTTCTAAAAAGATGTGTCAGCAATCTACCTACTTTAAGTTTCTCTAAAATTAACATAATACACCTTATATGAAACTAAAAATGGGAGCTTTAAGCTCCCATTTTTGCTGAGTTTTTCAATTTTTAGGTAGTAGCCTAGGCTTCAATAAATTACGCACCTAAACGCATTAACTTTTCTTGAATCGCATCACTGACAAAGGCATTTAGAGAATTACTTGATGCTAAAACCGCCTTACGGTGTAATTCAGGGCTAATACGGACATTAAAAGTGCCTTTGAATGGTTGATCAGGAGATTTTCCTAGTTCAGCACATGATTCTAAATAGCCGTCTACAGATTCCTGAAAAGCTTTCTCAAGGGCTTTTAAAGTTTCCGCTTCATAGGTAATAAGATCACGAATAAAAGCAAGTTTTCCAAATAACTCACCTGTTTCAAGATCAGGCTCAATTGTTCCGAGATAACCTTTGTATTTTAAATAGCTCATAAAAATCCCTCCTGCTTGAGTGCCTGTTTTACAGCTTTCAATGCCCCACCTTTGATTTCATTTTCAGGGTGTGGTCTATGCAGTAAAATCATATGTTCAGTTTTTTCATTAAAAAACCGAACACGAGAGCCTGCCATTTCAAACTTTTCATAGCCGAGCTGGCTCAGTAAAACGACTAAATCTTTATATGGAAATGTATTTTTTGAATTTCCAAATTTTTCCAATAACTTTTCCGTTTTACCCATATTTTAGTCCCACTCTGTTCTAACTCAGTATAGTACCTTTGATTTAATTATTGCAACTAAGTTTAGTTGCAAAAATGTGGGTATTACTTATGGAACGTATAAAAATAAAGATCGTTGTAGAATAATAGCTGATATCAAGTGAATAGAGTTTTTATATGGCTGTTACTGCTGCTCAGCAAAAAGATATTGATAAAGTTTTAAAAAAATATCCTGATTGCTGTTCAATTTGCAAAGATCATTTTGATGATGACGATCTGACATATACGGTTTTCGGATATGACAAAAATCAATGTATGCAAATCGTTTCAGGTTGCTGTATTGATAAAATATCTGATGTGGTTCTTCTAGGCTTATGTGGTTGTTATGACCCAGATGACATACAGAACTTAATGAAAGAGCATCCTCTTGTAGATTAATTTTTTGAAAAGGAACTTTAAGTTAAATCTTAAGTTTCGCTAAAATTAACATAATGCAGATTATACGAAATGCGATTTTTATTCTTTTAAAAATCAATTTCTTATATACTACTCAAAAGCCCATTTACCCTCTAATGGGCTTTTTTAATGATTTGTCACGTTCCACGCCTAATTAGTGAGCAATGTTCCACGATTTTGTTCATACCAGTTAAACAATCTTAGTTAATCATA
>NZ_VPED01000130.1:0-1827 GCF_013417335.1 Acinetobacter sp. YH16031 | reverse complement strand
AAAGCATTAACTTATGTAAATTAAGTAACTTACGTAAGTTACTTAATTTTATCTAATACGATTTTTTGCAGTTCTTCAGCAGATAGTTTTTCTAGTTGACTAATAGCAGCTTTTAAAATGATAGAACGATTGGCCTTAGCAACTCTACAATTTACCAAAAGAGTATCTATTTGATGATTGACATCTTCAGTTAAAGAGAAGGTGTATCTTTTATAAGTTTGCTGTGTTGGCTCTATTTTCTTAACACGTTTGGTTGCACCCTGAATAAAGTCCTCGATTTTTTCTTCGTTTAAACTTTGCTCAGATTTTTTTAAGCCTTTAAGTGCCATTAAAGATCTCCTAAAAACTCTTTAGCAATTTGTTCAATTTCTTGTTTAGCTTTTTCATCAGATGACATTTCAAAGACAGATAATCCATTTTCATCAGCATCATCATAGATATTTCGATTACACGTAAAATTGTTAAGTGGAATCAAATCAAAAGATTCACATGCTTCTTTAGCGTCTAATATTCTTTGAAACTGACTTGGTAAAGTTGGACATTGAGTAATAACTGCTCGAGTATAAAGCTCTGGATTTACAGCTTTGGCTAATCGGATCAACTTTTCAACATGAACCAATGTTTTTAGATCACGTCTTTTAGGACGAAATGGCAATAACATATGAGTTGCAATAGTCATTGCTGAACGTAAAGCCTCAGAATCTTGACCACCTGCATCGATAATAATGTCTTGATAGCGTTTAGACAGGTCTAATAATATTTGACGGATATTCCCAGCAGCTTGTACTGAAGGAATACTTTCTACTTTATTGTTGTCATCACGTTCTTTAATCCAATCAGTAGTAGTACCTTGTGGATCAGCATCCAATAATAAAATATCTCTCTTTTTCGCTTGTAAATACACAGCTAAATTTTGGGCGAGGCAACTTTTACCGGACCCTCCTTTTTCACCACCAACTAAAATTATCATCTTGATTATTTAACTTACGTAACTTATTTAAAATTCATTATATAAAGTTTTCTATTTAGATCAATAGTTTATAAATAATAAGATTATTTAACTTGCGCAACTTACGTAACTATCTTGATAATTTATTATTTTATATAGTTTTATTGATTGAAATTTTTTGTTGATTAGTTATATTCTTACAAAAGAAAGCCCCGATGATTTTCAAACTTGGCGGAATGGAATCAATCGAGGCTCGTATCTTTAACAACAATAAGGAGATGAATCCGTCTTGTGTTTGTTATAATCATATACCACAAATTTAGTATATGCAAAGAACAAAAGGCGGTTTACTAAAGTGTAAACCCATGAATTATACAAAAAGTCACTCGACACTGACTAAATTTAGAACGGAATTGGGGACACAGCAGCAACTCGATCTATTCGAGAGTCTACCAAATAAACCATATTGCATGGATGAGAAGCCTGGCTACATGCTCATCCGTACTAAATCCATCGCGGTTAAAAAGCCCTACATTCAGATAAATTCACCCCTGACCACAATTTACTTTGTCTTTGACGATGACAAAGAAGATGCCGCTTTATCCTGGTTTGATGCCGGTTTACCTAAACCCTTTTGGACTACTCAAAACCCTGTTAATGGTCATAGCCATCATTGCTACAAGCTGGAGATACCGCTTTGTACCAGCGACTTTTCCAGCATTAAGGCAATCAAGTATGCCCAGGCGGTTTACTATGCCTATGCGCTCAAAATGGGGGCAGATCGCAACTATTCTCACCTCATTACCAAGAACCCCTTACATCCTCAATGGCGAACCACGTTCTGGACAGAGCGGGCTTATTCCCTGGACTACCTAGCG
>NZ_VPED01000129.1:0-1848 GCF_013417335.1 Acinetobacter sp. YH16031 | reverse complement strand
GCGATTTGGCTCGCTATCATTCAGGTATAGTCTTTTGATAAAAAAAGCATGACTAAAAGCCATGCCTTGGGAATTCGTATAACGTGTATTATGTTAATTGTAGGAAAACTCAATAATTTTCTCTTTTCATTACTTTTCAAAAATATATTTTTTTTCCATGCTTATAGGACAAATAAACATATATTGAGCTTTAAACATTCCGTTTTTATCTTTTTTAATTTTTTTTACAGTCTCTTTAGATTGTAATACTTGTTCCAAATTTGCTAATAAATCTGTTTTTGCTTTATCTAGATCATTATTAAAAACACTCAAATTATATTTTTGATAATTACTCATGGCATAAGTAATAGCATCTAAATTCGTTTTATTATTTACTATTACGTCTGTAAAAAGGTCATATGCAACCAAACAGTAATTTTTGAACATATCTTTATTTCGAGCTAAAAATTCTTCTTTTTCACCTGCACAGCCAGATTTGTCATAAATAAACTTATTTCTATAATAATCGCTATCTTTTGGTGAATTTAAAATTACAACCCCATCCGGACTATACGAAAATAAATGATATCCAACATATCCTCCATAGGAATTTTTAGCATTTACTTCACCACAAACCACACTCTCACCAACAGAATTTTTGATTTCCCTTAAATTTTGAAACTTTGTAGAGTCAGGATCTTTCATTTCCTGCTTTACTTTACTTTGAGCCATATTTAAAAATTTATTTTTTTCAGCATAAACAGAACCAATTAAAAGAATATTAAGAATGATGAAGTATATTAATTTGTTCATGAAGTCCCCGTTATTTAATGAATAGACCATAATTTAACATAATGGTGGTTATACGAAATTGACAATATGTACAGGATTCTGTACATTTAGGATTGTAAAGTTTCAATCACTACCGCCTAGGTAGTCTAGCTAGCAGCGTTTTGACGCAGCTTACCCTATGAGGGATAGATATATGCATGTATTTACATATACGGACGCACGTAACAATTTAAAATCTGTTTTAGATAAAGTAATTGATGATGTAGACGTTGCTTTTATTACAAGAAAAGAAGGTGGCCATGCTGTAGTAATGGGACAAGATCATTACGATAGCTTAATGGAAACGTTATATCTCCTTTCATCTCCAAATAATGCAAGTCGTTTAAATGAATCAATTGCTCAATTACGTGCAGGGAAAACAAAACACAGAGAGTTGATTGAGGATGACGAATCGTAACGTCGAATGGACTGATAATGCCTGGGATGAATATATCTATTGGCAGACACAGGATAAAAAGATACTTAAGCGTATTAATACCTTAATCAAAGAATGTCAGCGAACACCTTTTGAAGGAACAGGAAAACCAGAACCTTTAAAAGCTAATCTTTCAGGATTTTGGAGTCGTAGGATTGATGAAAAGCATAGATTAGTTTATGAAGTGACAGATGAACGAATCTCTATAATTCAATGTCGATTCCATTACTAACAAGATCCCCTATTTTTAGGGGATTGTTTTTTTATTTAATACAAAATCTCATATGCGAAATTTAGGTGTTATTCCATATAACGCCATTAAAAAGATCTTTATCTTTCTGCCTATTTTCTTCAGTCTTACTTTCCGTGCTTAAAAACTTTTCAAAATCGGTTAGTTGACCCTTAAAAGATTCATCATTTTTCAGTTTGTTTAGAACCCAAGCCCCCAGTAGAATTTTACGTCTAGTATCATCTTTTCTTTGTCGATCAGAATTTTTCTTTTTTTCACGAGCAGCAATAGCTTGTTTTTGTGCTTTTAGTTGTCTTAATCGTTCTTCTTGCTTTGCAATTTTTTGTTCTAAAGTTTCAACACTCATACCATC
>NZ_VPED01000128.1:0-1850 GCF_013417335.1 Acinetobacter sp. YH16031 | reverse complement strand
ATCAATTTGTTTAGTTGTTCTTCAAAATCTTGCTTGTTTAAATCACCTGAAACGTACTGATCATAAAGTTTTTGATGATCTTCAGTGATTTCTAAATCGTAATATTCTCGATCTGATTTCTTTAAAAACACCTCTGACAAACGATTATTTTTTTCAGCATCACTCAATTTCATGGTCTAAATGCTCCTATTTTGCGTTTATTGGCGTTTTTAGCCCTGTTTAGCTAGATTTCCCTGTTTTGAAGAAAAGTGCGCTTAAAGGCGATTTTAGGCGGTTTTAAGCCATGTGTGAAAATTTGATATTTTAAAAGTTGCCGATCGGCAACTTTTAGCGGTTTGGGGGATTTATCATTTTCCGACAGCAGGAGGGAATGCACGCTTCCGCGTTTCTCTCCGAGAAACAAAAAAACGGCCTCTGAAAAAGATAAAAATAAGCCCCAAAAGTTGGGGCGTTTTGAAATCTTTTTTAGGTGGTGTCTCTGGCACTTTTAAACAACTCATGGATGCCACAGGTCCATTATGGAAGAAGCAGGCTTTTAAAGGAAAATTAGCCGCAGGATTTACTGTTTCCTCATTACCTGCTGGGGATAAGCAATCGACCCTGATTTCGCTTTTCACCTTTTCGATGCAACACGGTATGGTATGGGTCGGCAACCCTATTTTACCTGAGCAACATCAAGGTGTTCCGTATACGCAAGCAGCCAATCGTCTCGGCTCATGGTCTGGTCTTATGGCACAAGCCGAACATGCCAGTGCGGCAGATGCTTTTGATATTGGCGATATTAAAACCGCTCAGTTATTTGGACAAAACTTTGCATTTCGCTTAAATGCATATCAAGGAACATGATCAAATGAAAGAGTCTAGTCTTTAATTTCCATATGTTTTTTAATCTCGGGCATTACTACATTAAAAACATTAGGTGTTATCAATAGTTTCTTTTCTATGTGAATGTCAGCATGGATTAGGAATATCTCTTATGAAGAAGATCCTGTCAGGATGATGGGTTTTCTTTATTTATCTTACAAATTCTGAAAATATCTATACGTTGCCATCATTCTTATCTTTTTTGCAGCATTTATCGCTGGAGAATGAATAACCCTCATATCCATTAAATACACATCCCCTTGTACGCCAGTTAATTCAATGATCTCTAATTTTTTATTCTGAAAATCAAAAGGCTGATTTAATATTTTCGTACTCAATAAATGATTCAGCTGACTTGAAGAAGATCGTTCAGTTAAATGATGTGAACCTTTCAAAACTAGAGTTCCACCACCATGAGGTTGAATATCATCAATGATTAAAAAAAATTGCAGTGACTCAAAAGCTGTTGAATGTGAATCGACATGCCATTTTAAATCATTCAGTGTCCATTTTTCCTGTTGAGGTAATGTCAGTAGAAGTTGCTGTTTCTGATCAGAGTAAAACTTTTTAGCAAAAATTTTGAATACAACTTCACCCAAAATATCTGAATATTTTTCTAAAGTTTTTGGCTGTTTAACTGTTCTGGACAACATGACAATCTGTTGAAAATGACTCAATTTTTTCAATTCTTTAGAGATTATTTTATTATTTTCATAAATTTTTAAACGTTTCAGTTCTTCAACCAAACTCTCTTTGATTAAATTTACTTCTTTTTTATCAATAAACTGAGATAGCTTAACAATTCCATCAACACTTAAGTCAGTTTTAATTTGTTTTAACTTTATTTGATCCAAATCGGCTCCATTATGATTCATTTTAAAAATTTCCAATCCCTAAGATTCAATCAGCTCTACTTAGGCAATAGCCTTAATAAACCAGCATTTTTTCCATCTTCCAACACCCAAATCGAGCCATTATATGCAGTA
>NZ_VPED01000127.1:0-1879 GCF_013417335.1 Acinetobacter sp. YH16031 | reverse complement strand
AGATACAATTACTCCGTTATAAAGATACAATTACTCCGTTATAAAGATACAATTACTCCGCATTTAGCACCATTATAGGAATTGTATCTATTGATACATTGGTGTAATGTGTATCTTTATAAATATAATTGAACCCTTTTAATATGAAAAACGAGCTTGTTGTGAAAGATAACGCCTTGATTAATGCGAGTTACAACCTTGAAGTAACAGAACAGCGCTTAATCCTTTTAGCGATTATTAATGCTAGGGAAACTGGGCAAGGCATTACATCTGATAGCAAATTAGAAATTCACGCACACGACTACGCTAGTCGTTTTGATGTGAGCAATAGCGGTGCTTATAAAGCGTTGAAAGAAGCCGTAAATAACCTGTTTGATCGTCAATTCTCATTTAAAGAACCTGACAAGCAAGGAAATTTAGGTGTAGTAAGGTCAAGATGGGTAAGCCGTATTAAGTATATTGATGCGACAGCAACCTTAGAAGTTACGTTTGCGCCTGACGTTGTACCATTGATCACAAGGCTTGAGCAGCATTTTACAAGCTACCAACTGAAGCAAGTCGCACAGCTTACAAGCAAGTACGCTATAAGGCTTTATGAAATGCTGATAGCTTGGCGAGCTACAGGTAAAGTACCTGAGATTGAGCTATCAGAATTTAGAAATAGATTAGGCGTAGGCGATAATGAATACACGGCAATGAATAACTTTAAAAGCCGTGTGCTAGAACCAGCAATCAAACAAATCAATGAACACACTGATATAACTGTAAAAGTAGAACAACATAAAAAAGGGCGCACTATTAGCGGCTTTTCATTTAAGTTTAAGCAAAAGCAACAGCCGAAAATTGAAAAACCGAAAGACCTCAAGCGAGATCCAAACACACCTGACTTTTTTATCAAAATGACCGATTCCCAACGTCATTTATTTGCAAACAAACTGTCTGAAATGCCTGAAATGGGGGCATATTCTCAAGGTACAGAAAGCTATCAGCAGTTTGCTATTCGTATTGCAGACATGCTTTTAGAGCCTGAAAAATTCAGAGAGTTATACCCTTGCTTAAAAAAGGCAGGATTTGGTAATTAAAAAAAAGGAGCTTCAGCTCCTTTTTTTTAATTTTATTCTTTGGCTGGCTGTCCTATCGAATCTAACTGATTAATCAGTTCCGCATTTACTTCTTCGCCCGACTTATTGGCAGTATCTTTACTTTCAAATCGTGATGAATCTTGGAGTTCTTTTTTCATACGTTCACGGTCTTCGTCTGTAATTTCTTGCGGAGCAGGTACTTGTTGCGCTTCTTGGCGTACTTCTTCCACAATCTCAGGAGACGATGCTTGCACTCTTACATGTTCTGGTTCTTCTTTATTTTTGCTGCATGCAGTAAGGGTAATAACTGACATTGTTAATAAAGACATTAAAATTTTATATTTCATAAAGAATATCCAGCTTAATTGTTATTCATCGAAGGTAAATCAAAAAGTATTCTATCCCGATCCTCTATTAAATAATCATTAAGTTCAGCGAGTATTTTTTCTTTGTTGGCTTCATTGGATTGCATTTTTTTAATCAAGTAAGAACCAAGTAAGATTTTACGCCGAGTATCATCCTTGCGTTCTTGCTCTTTCTGCTTTGTTCTTTCTCTTGCTTCAATAGCCTGTTTCTGAGCTTTTAACTGTTTCAGCTTCTCCAACTGGGCTTCAATTTTCTTTTCAATATTTTCAGTTGATTTTGTCATAACGGTTAATTTCGGGATATAGAAAACCACTCAAGCATAAGGCTCTATGAACTAGAGTTCAAGCGAGCTATATGCTATCGTGTTTTTCATGAAATGCGCACTTACGACTTGGATTTCATCCAAGTCAAAGTTTGCGTAAGGGGAATCC
>NZ_VPED01000126.1:0-1898 GCF_013417335.1 Acinetobacter sp. YH16031 | reverse complement strand
TGGAATCATTTAAAGGTGAAGTAAGTTTACCATCCACAGTAGATTTGTTTATTAATGGGCTAAAGCAAACAACTCAGCAAATCATACCTGGTCAATTTGAAATTGAAGCGATCCCTATTATTACTGGAGTTGGACAAGCTCAAGTAGTTGTGACTGATATCAATGGCCAACAAAGAGTTCTTAATTTTTCTTTATATGGAACCAATCAACTGCTAAAGGAAGATTTGAGTGACTGGTCATTTAACCTAGGTTATACACGTTTAGCATATGGGGAACGTTCCTTCAAATATGATAAGGATCTGGTTACTAATACCAGTTATCGGTATGGTTTAACACAAGATTTAACTGTAGAGACACATTTGGAGTTAGCGCCTGATCTGTACTTGGGAGGAGCAGGATTTATCCAAAGACTAGGAAACCGCGCAGGTCTGTTAAATGCAGCATATTCTTTTAGTGACTATCAGGGATTAACCGGAGCTATTTATCAATTAGGATATAACTGGAATTCTAGGTACTTAACTATCTCTTATAATACGGCTCGGCAGTCAGGCGAATATTACGATATCGCGCACCTAAATGGTTTAGCATTTCCTCAGCGATCTGATCAATTTTTTCTAGGTACGAATAATAGGTTAGGCCAGTTCGGGGCAAGTTATATTTATCAAGAACAAGATTGGGATTCAACTAACGAGTTTTTAACATTTAATTGGTCTTATTCATTCCCTAACAATTATTATCTCAACTTAAGCGCAAATCATGATTTAAATGGATCAGATACCAGATATTATTTGAGCTTGAATGTTCCATTAGAAAAGAGACGAACCGTCAACTTATCCTATCAGCAAGATCAGGAACAAGAGAAGCTGTCTTTTAATGCGCGTCAGTCCGTCTCTCGTGATGTTGGTGGGTGGGGATGGCAAGTACAGGTAGATACGGCTCAGGATAATCGAAATATCCAGACTCAACTTGCTCGGATTCACAACTATGGGGAGTGGAGTTTAGGCTTACAGGAATTTAAAACCGATAACAGCTCTTCTCGAATAGCCAACGGTACATTAAGTGGAAGCCTGTTAATGATGAATCGAAGTTTATTCCCAATGCGTAGATCTTTTGATTCATTTGCTTTGATTTCAACCTCTAATATTCCTGAAGTACCAGTGAAATTAGAAAATAGATCAGTAGGAAAGACCAATAGAAACGGAGAACTGGTCGTCACCTCACTGAATCCTTACCAAAATAACAAGATCACAATCGATGCATTAGAATTACCTGCTGACTATTATATTGAAACAACAGTAAAGAATGCTGTACCAAGGTTTGGTAGTGGAGTCTTCATAGATTTTCCTGTTTACCAGATTCAGGCGATTCAAGCAGTTATTAAACAAAAAGATGGAAGCGTAATTGAAGCCGGGTCGAATGTCTGGGCAAGTCCAGATTTAAAGTCCTCAATACCAGAGCCTCTTACTGTGGTTGCACATGATGGTATGATCTATATGGAAAACCCTAAAGTAACTAAATTCTTTGTAGAGCAAAAAGACAAAATGTGTAGCTTTGAGATAAATGGTTTAGATACCCAGAAAGGTTTAATTGATTTAGGAGACTTGCTATGCGAATAATGAGCAAAAAAAAATCTCCTTTTTTATCAAGCAAAAATTTAACTTTAATGTCAGGTCTATTTTTAGGTTTGATGATTACAGGTGAAAGTCAGGCTGCTAAATGCAGTATTTCTTCTACCTCGCTTGATTTTGGTGAGGTGAGTCCTGCATTAAGTACGACTTCTACCAATATTACTCTTCGTTGTGATCCACGTTCCATAATGAAAACAAATATACGTGTGTGTTTGACCGCTACAAGTTGGCTTTATAATGATACAACCCGTTATATTTATACTAATATTT
>NZ_VPED01000125.1:0-1914 GCF_013417335.1 Acinetobacter sp. YH16031 | reverse complement strand
ATATTAGAAACTAAAGCAGGCTTTGCCATGCAGCCAGTAAGCACAGAAATAATGAAAAAACTTTGGGCTAAATTATATGTTTTCATAGTCAACCAAGTTATGAGATGGGACAGTACTTTGCTTGGTTTCTTTCGTTATTCAATTTATACCGGTGCACGCAAAGTGGCTCGACTTTGAAACATGGCTAAAGCCCTATTTCAAAGCATCGAGCAAAATTTTAATTAAACACGTTTCAAAGCCATGATATGACGAACCATATCGTTAATATGCTGTTTTGTTTCATTATCTTGAGAGCTTAGCCAAGTTACAACATCTGCATCAAAAGCCTTTGCTTGAGCAGTGGCATGGCGTTCTTGTAATTTTTTCACAAAATTTGGTTTTACTACTGGCGCATTGGTAGGGTCAAAATTTTTATAGCGTTCTAATTCATTTTGCATGGTTATACCTCCGCTTTTGATTGTGCGATGGCTCAAAGCCAGTAATGATTCTTGCAACATCACCACGTTCAACCCAAACCACTGTTAGTAGTCTACCACGATTACTCAGACCAATTGATATTAGCCGTTGCTCATCGTAATGACCAAGATCGTCAAAGGACATCAGCTCTGGATCAAGAAAAACGCTACATACTTCTTCAAAAGTAATTTCACGCCCTCGATAGACTATTTCCATTTTTTTATCGTGCCATTCAAATAGCAGACCGTAATACTCAATCAACGGCATGTTTAGCCTTTTCCTAGATTTACAACTTCTAAAAGTCTACTTAGAGGGTTTTACTTATTCAATAACTCATTAATTTAAATGGGTTCTAACATCTAAATTTCGTATAACAGCCATTATGTAAAATGAAGGTTTATAAATAAAATTAGCCCCCTAATTCTATTTTTCCATGACAGTGTTTATATCTATAACCACTATTACATGGACATGAGGCTGCTCTACGACTAGGAACTGGTACTAAATTCCAATTTTGACGCCATTTTATTCCTAAATTCAACATCATACCTACACCACAATTATATGAAAAATTTCGTATAAATTGATTTGTTTGAATGTTTGTACCTTTTGGTGAAACTTTTATGTCTATACCAGATACTTCAAAGTTAATTTCAGAAATAGTTAGAGGGAATTCTAAGGAATCAGGAGCTTCTATATCAAAATTCTTTTTAAATAATTCTTTATTATTAATGACATAAAATTTAATTGATAGAAAATCTCCATTTTCATATTTAATTTCAATTTCTTTACCACTAGGGGGGCACTTAAAATCAATAGGAGTTCCTATATTTTCCCAGCAGTTATTCCTCATTACTAAACGCTCTTCCTTAGACACACTAAGCATTTCAACATTTAGCAGTAAATAACCACTTTCATCCCTTGTTAAAGAAACTACATCATAATTATCAATTACAAGTGCGCGAGGTGTTTCATAGTAGAAATTTCCCCCTACTACGGTTAATAATTTATTTCTCCGCCATTCAAAATTGCCTTTTACTTTTTCTGAATTAACCTTATTTTTTTTAAACTCTACTAATTGATCATTGGTATAAGCATAATTATCAGCATTTTTATGATGCTGTGTACAAAGAGCAATCATACCCTCTGGTCTGTGATGATTTTCAATACTCCAAGGCGGATCGAAATGATGCCATTCGAGATAAGGGTTTCCACAATTAGGAACAGGACAACCAAATCCTACCTCCTGTCTAAGAGTTTGAATTACTTTTTTAGGGGGCGTCCTATTCATTGATGATCTACCATGTGATTTTTTAAATTGTCTAAAATTAACATAATACACCTTATACGAAATGCTTTTCATTTCTCATTAAATTTCAGTGTCTTATGTTGATGTAAAAAGCCCAAATGTGCTCAGTTGGGCTTTTTTGATGATTTGTCACGTTCCACGCCTATTCT
>NZ_VPED01000124.1:0-1915 GCF_013417335.1 Acinetobacter sp. YH16031 | reverse complement strand
TGCCCTGGGGGCGCAATGTTGAGTGATTTTCCACTCTGTAAATCAAGGCGTGGTACTAAAACATGAATATGCTTTGAGCCATCATCATCCGTATGTTGAACGGCAAACAGATGATATTGAGATGGGTCTAACCCTGAGAAAGCATGTTGTTCAAAGTCGGTTAAAACCTCCCTGATCTGCTCGTCTGTAGGGGCATCATCCTTTGACCAAGCAATCACGCCACTGGTGTATTTCCACAGATGGGGGCTTGCATCACAAATGGCGTTAAATGTGGTTGCATCACCTCTTAAAACTTCAATGCCTGCACGCACATTGCCCATGTGATCAAACTTATCGAGTAAGTATGCCGATGCTTTGGCAGCATTGCCTTTGCCATGATTCAAAAATTTAATATGCACTTTCATCATCCTCAGCCAGTTGTACTGAAGACAACTGCTTTTTTAAGCGTTCAGGGCTTTGCCGACTAATTTTAGGTAAGGCAGGGAAGACTTTTTCTAGCTCGGTTTGAATGCCTTTTAAAACAAGCAACATGTTAAAAATATTTAGTTTGCGTTGTTCTTGAGGATCTGCGTTCTTGATGATATTCAACGCTCGTGCAATTTGGTTTATGTTGTTGCCGATTCTTGATAGCTCTAGCAATACATTCGGATCAGTCTTTTGATAGCGTTTGACTACCTCAATCACTGTTTTAATTTTTGTTCTTGTGGGTTTTATTTCGTCTTTGGTTTGTTGAACGGTAATCACATCTTGCATGACTTCACGCTCGATTAATGAATGAATGAAGTCAGTGAAACTTGTATTTTCCTTTTGCAGGTGTTGCTCCAGTTGCTCAAACTGGAGCTGTGTGAGTCTAAATTTTTTTGTTTTATTTTTTACCATTTCGTGTCTCGTTAAGAGCTTTTGCTTTTGGGGTCTTAGGGGTGAAACCCCTAACAAGTCCCTGAGTCCAAATTTTCGAAGAAAATTGTGGACACAGGTAGGCTTGCTTGTCGCATTGCCCCTTTTATTTAGAGCTTATTCTGTTTTGCAAAGATCAATAATTTTTTTCTTAGATAAGTCAATAAAAAGGTTTATATGGCATCAAAATGTGCTGAAGGTCATATATGTATTTTTTAGAATTCGGTTCAATGATTAATGCATTAAATTTTTTTTTCTGAAACATGCAGAAATTGAACCAATTTAAATCCGATTTTTTAAATTTTGCTACGCTCTGCTTGATTTACAGATTTTGTAGATTTCACAGGTGCGGGTGGATGGATTAGCGACGCTAGCGCACCATCGTGATTAAGTTGTTACTAGGGGATATTGGCAAAGCAACAGCGTGATGAGTAGTTCAGCTAAGCTTTAAATTGTATGTTGGGGAAACCCTCGCAGAGAAAAGCTGCTGTTCGGTTTGAGAACGTGCCAATGCGATGTGTAGATCGTAATCTCAGCCTGAAGAGAAAGTACACTTACTCTTTGCCGATCGACCGAGACGTGGCTCCGTCAGTCCGATAGATTTTCGGGAATACTTTAAGGGGGATAATTAGCCCCTTTAAGGGTAAGTATGGCCGAAATTCCCTCAACGTTCACCGTCTGCCGATAGGCAGACTGAAGGGGAACGTTGAGGGAATGAGAGCATTTAGTTAAGAACAATAGTTCTGTTTAAAAAAGTTGATACAAGTATGAAAGTAATTACAAGAGTTTTAATTTTTATTATGAATAGGCACTAATTTTATATGTACTTTTAGGTCTAGAGTTTTTGACTTCGCATAAGGTGTATTATGTTAATTTTAGAGAAACTACTAAATTATATTGAGTTGTAAATAGTTGAAATTCCGTTAAGATATTTTGGATTAAATTCTATTCCTAGATAGCATTCGTGTTGACTCATCTCTCCAAAAAACTTTGGTTTTGTTTTCTTATGGTTTTTGCC
>NZ_VPED01000123.1:0-1920 GCF_013417335.1 Acinetobacter sp. YH16031 | reverse complement strand
TGGTATAAGTCTGTTGCTTCTACCACAAACGTAAACTGCGGGTACAATAAAAAAAAAAAAAAATAAAGATAAATAAAATCAGTACCAGATTTACAAAATGTAAAAAAAAAAAGGTAATCGCATCGAGGAAATCCCGGTCATGCGAAATCAGCACCAGCGTACCTTCATAGGCTTTCAGCCAGTCTTCGAGCCAGAGAATGGCATCCAGGTCTAAATGGTTGGTCGGTTCATCAAGAAGGAGTAAATCGGAACGGCTCATCAGGGTACGCGCCAGATTCAGGCGCATGCGCCAGCCACCAGAAAAACTTGAAACATCCAGTTGGGATTGATGTTCAAAAAAGCCCAGACCGGCCATCAGTTGCGAAGCTTTGGCCGGCGCAGAATAACCTGAAATTTCATCAAAACGGCCATATAAATGGGCCAGTTCTGCATCATCCAGCTGATCTGGCTGCTCCAGTTTCTGTTGAATATCCCAGTATTCTTCATCGCCGGACAAGACGAAATCAATGGCTTTCATATTCAGCGCTTTGATTTCCTGCGCCATATGCGCCACGGTCCATACCGCAGGACGGGTCAACGAACCGGTGTCTGACTCCATGCCACCAAGCAAAGCTGAAAACAGGGTCGATTTCCCGGCACCATTGACACCGGTTAGGCCAATTTTCCATCCTGGGTGTAACTGCATCGACGCTTTTTGAAATAAAACACGTCCACCGCGACGTATAGATAACTGGTCTAACTGAATCATTGAGAAATCAAAGCTAAGAAATAAGATGCGCCTATTCTAAAGGAAAGCCTTGTGAAAATGAAAAATCTTGCGACTTTTACTGAAATGAGCCAGCTTTTAAATATTGTGAATTTATATATTATGGACGAATAAGTTGAGTATAAGCTCTATTTTCAGCATTAACAGTTGTGGTGGTGTTTCAAAAAGTATGCTGAAAAAAAGCAGGTTGGATTTTGATAAAATAGAGAAATGCGAATAACTCTAGAAATCAAGTGTCCAGCCTGCCTAAGTGACAGTATAAAGAAAAATGGCACAAAAGTAGATGGTAAGCAAAATTACCAATGTAAAATATGCAGACGTCAATTTATTGGTGATCATGCTCTCAGTTATCAAGGCTGTCACTCAGGTATCAAAACCAAAATATTACACCTCATGGTGCGAGGCAGTGGTGTCAGGGATATAGCAGAAATTGAAAGAGTAAGTATCGGTAAAGTTCTACGGACACTTAGCCAATCAAAATATCAACTTCGAGCACAGCAAAGTCATTATGAAACCCTTGAAGTAGATGAGTTTTGGACTTTTGTTGGTCATAAGCAAAATAAACAATGGCTAATTTATGCCTATCATCGAGAAACAGGTGAAATTGTTGCTTATGTATGGGGTAACCGAGATTTAGCCACTGCAAAACGACTTAAATTAAAATTGAAGCAGTTAGGTGTAAGCTATACATGTATATCAAGTGACCATTGGGATAGCTTTGTTACGACCTTTAAAGAATGCAAACAGTTGATTGGTAAATTTTTCACTGTGGGTATAGAAGGCAATAATTGTCGATTACGGCATCGAATCAGGCGAGGCTTTAGGAGAAGCTGCAACTTCTCCAAAAAGCTTGAAAATCATTTCAAAGCCTTTGATTTAGTGTTCTTTTATATCAATAATGGATTCGTTTAATGCCAGCATACTTTTTGAAACACCACCAAAAATTTAACATAAAATCTCATATACGAAATTCGGGTGTTAGAACCCATTCAAAGTGTACTCATCAGTACACTTTGAAATTTTGATATAAAAAATTTAACATAAAATCTCATATACGAAATTCGGGTGTTAGAACCCATTCAAAGTGTACTCATCAGTACACTTTGAAATTTTGATATAAAAAATTTGGTGGTGTTTCAAAAAGTATGCTGGCA
>NZ_VPED01000122.1:0-1953 GCF_013417335.1 Acinetobacter sp. YH16031 | reverse complement strand
CAAAATTTTTAGAAAGACTTACTCCGCTAATGCGGGTAGACCTACTCCAGCTCAATGGTTTGGACTGATCATCACCCACTCTGATAGTAAGCATTTTTTCAGGTAAATCACGCTGCCAATAAGTATCTAGAATTAAAGCATCTAATTTGGAATCTTCATCTGTTTTGGTATAGCTATAATTTGAGGATAAATTTAAGATTCCTCCCTCTCCTAAGCCAAATACACGAAACTCATGGGTTCCACTTAAATTGAAATAATCTTCGGAATACTGGCTATAGAAATCGTAATTAAACAAAGCGCCTGGTCGCTCTTGAGCTGGGTCAAGTTTGACAGGTTCAATAATAGTATATGCAGGATAATAGGAAGTTCGTTTAAGTGCTTTAATATCTACATCAAGGTAAATTTTCTGGTTGGAATTATCGTATTTATATTTGACTGAAGGTATGTCTTCTAAAAGATAGTAGCCTGCAGGATTAGTTTGCAGATCAGCAGGTAAAGTTAATTTAAGGTCTTGTAAAGTTTCTGTAGATATATAAAGCTGATCATCTTGTTGGAGAAAATGGCCTAAAATATTTGAGTTAGATTGATTTAAAATAACATCTAAAAAAAGTTCCTGTTGAATGGTCGAATCTACTTCTTGAGAAGTCACTTCATTTGCTATTCCCTCTTGTACATAAAGAAGTCCAAGCAAAATTACACTCAAGTAATTAGCCCTAATCATATCAAGTATTTATTTATTTACAGGAATAACCTGTTGATTAATATCAGAATTAATAACTAATCGAAACTTTCCTGCACCATTATCTGGAAGACTGATCGGTAAGTTCCAAGACATCGTTTGTCCTGCCAAAACATAACCCATCAATCCAGATATCAAAGGTACGATATTTCCTGTCGTGGATACATAACTCAACTGACTTAAGCGTAAATAGGAACTAGAACGGTTCGACACTGAAATCTGGCCGTTCGTATATTTAAACTGAATATTATCAAGCGGGGTTAGACCTTGAGTAATTTTATGAGGTTGCGAAGACTTATAAAAAACAGGAATTGAGTATTGCAATAAAATATTTAAACCCGAGTTATTTTGCTCGGAACTACTTCCTGGCAACTCATCTACCAGTACTCGAAATGCCTGCTCCTGAGTACTATTAGTATTGGCTGGCTTAATCAAGCGTACTAATTGTCTTTGACCAGGTTTAATTTCAGTAATAAGTGGACTTGCAATAAGCTTCTTAGTCGGTTCTAGAATTTCCTGGTTATTAAGCTGAGTCCACTCTTGCATACGTACTTGAGCACGAATATTTGTTTTCCCCGTGTTTGTAAGCCAAAGCTCTTTTGCTTTTTCCTGGGAAGAAAACTCTACAAGGATGGGAGATACTTGTAGACTAGCTGCTTGTGCTAAAGAACAAAAGGAAGAAGCTAAGAGAGTCACCATATAGATATGCTGACGATTTAATATTTTTTCAAATATACCTTGCAATAGCCTCTCCTTGTTTACTTATAACTTAATTAGTAAGTAATTTTAGCAGTCACAACATCAGTATATACACCTGCCTTAACATTTGTGTTGCCTTTTAATTTCGCATAGACAGGCAACTCTTGTGCTTTACCTGTACCGGTTTGCTCTAGTGCTTGATCAACTGTTTTACCCCAGATCTTTTGTGCACCGGTATCTTGGAATAAATCATAAGCCACGACAGAAGTACTGTCAGATTTATGCTTCATTTGACGTTCGCTATCCAGTACCACTTTATAAGGTGTGCCAATGGTACATGTAGCTGTTAATTTACCTGTTTGGGTACGGTTTACGTCGGTTGAACGATCTAAACTTCCGAAATCAATATCTGTAGCTGAATTAAATTCACACGATTCATTGATTGTTAATTTCACTTCAAAGTTCTGTGTTGGGGCTGTCTCTGCTTGTGCCTCAGATAATCCAACTACATATTG
>NZ_VPED01000011.1:0-103019 GCF_013417335.1 Acinetobacter sp. YH16031 | reverse complement strand
CATGAAATACGGTATTCTGATGTGACAAAACCTGAATCCTGGTCGTTAAAGTGTTTGTTTGCACTCATATTTTAACTGTTAGGACTCAGGTTTTTTTATTTAAAGCAAACTATGGGACAGCAGTGGCATCAAGCCCTTTTTTTATGCTCTGTTTTTATGAGCAGGTATAGCGAATCACACGTACAGTGGTAGGGCGGGCTTCTAATGCCTCTCGGGCACCCGGATTTTCACTGTTATATAAATCAGGTGTATTACTCAAACTGATCTGGGTGCGACTATCCCCGAGTTGACGGCCATACTGAACCTGTTCAGGAGTTGGGTTAACTATTTCCTGACTATTAATAATCTGGATATTATAGCTTTTAGAGGTTCCAAGGACTTGTCTGCAAGCAGCCTGTAATCTGTTCTCATCCTGACTTGGTCGTCCAGCTAATGTATAGCTTAAGGTTGCAGAATTTTCTGAACGTTCCAGAATTTCATAACCGGTCTGACCGTTAAATTGTTGAGGTGCCGTCTGACATGCTGTCAGGCCTAAAGTGCCGATAGTTAAACCGAGTAAAAAAACTGTTTTTTTCATCATGATGATTTCCTGTATTTTTATCAGACAAGTATGCCATAGCAACGAAATAGCGGAATGGCAGTAAACATAAAATTCCAATAAAAAAGCTTTCCGAATGTTTCCATCCGGAAAGCTCCTAAAGCAATACAGTTACTTAGTCATCAGTAATCATGCTGTGCTTTTTAGTGTCTTTCATAAAGACATAAGTGAGCAGCGACAGGCCAATCATAAAAGTAATGTAATAGAAGAAGTAGTTTTCATGGCCGGCATTTTTAAAGCTTAAAGCCACCAGTTCTGCTGTACCCCCAAATAGTGTATTGGCAATCGCATAAGGCAAAGCTACGCCTAAGGCACGGATATGGGCAGGGAATAGCTCAGCTTTCACTACGGCATTAATCGCTGTGTAACCAGTCACAATCACCATACCACTCATACATAACATGAATGCGGTTGTTGGGTTGGTAGTTGAGCCTAAGCCATTAAAGATAGGAATGGTAAATAGTACACCAAGCACACCAAAAGCAATCATGATTGGCTTACGGCCGATCTTGTCAGAAAGTGCACCAATCACAGGTTGCAAGAGCATGAATACAAAGATCGCAAGAGTCGTGATTTCAGTCGCTGTGGTTTTTTCAAATCCTGAGGTGTTCACCAGATATTTCTGCAAATAAGTAGTGAAAGTATTGAAAGCTAAAGTACCACCTGCAGTTAGCATGATCACGGTAAATGCCTGTTTAGGATATTTAGTGAATAAAGCTAAGGCACCGGATTTAGGGCCACCTTTTTTCGCCTGTTCAACAGCCTGTTTTGAAGATTGCGTTTCTACCAGACCGCGACGGATCCAGAACACCACAATCGCTAAGAATGCACCAATCAGGAAGGGAATACGCCAGCCCCATTCAGTGAGTTGTGCTTCAGTCAAAGTGCGTTGTAGGAAGATCAAGACACAGAGTGCCAATAGTTGACCTGAGATCAGGGTCACATACTGGAAGCTTGAGTAGAAACCACGATGATTTTTACCTGCCATTTCAGTCAAGTAAGTGGCACTTGAACCGTATTCACCACCTACACTCAAACCTTGTAACAAACGAGCAAATAACAGCAGCGCAGGGGCGAGCATGCCCACTGAATCATAGGTGGGTGCACAGGCAATAATCAAGGAACCTACACACATTAGAGAAACGGATAGGGTCAAACCTGCTTTACGACCTTTGCGGTCAGCGTAAATTCCCATAATCCATGCGCCAATCGGACGCATCAAGAAACCAAGTGCGAATACAGCAGCAGCCTGAAGAAGTTTGACGGTATTGTCGCCATCAGGGAAGAACTGTGAAGCGAAATATAAGGTAAAGGCTGCATAAACATACCAGTCGTACCATTCGACCAGGTTACCTGCAGAACCACCGAGAATAGATTTAACCCGTGTTTTACGGTCAAGCTGCGGTGTAGCAGCTTCAGGAAGTGGCTGATTCACAACATTGCTCCAAAGGAATGCTGTAAAACACATCTTTTTTAAATTTTCATTGCTATAAAATCTAAAAAGTTATGTTTTAGTGAGAGAGAAAGTGAGGAGATTTCATATACTTATACGCCTCCAAGATTTCTCTTTTTATAGGACTTTAGTCTTAATAAATAATGTAGTTTTCAAATATTTTTATAAAACATAAATTTACCATTTGTTTAGAGTAATTGCTTGATTTTTATATTAGATTAACTGGTTAAATGCTGTTCTTTAAGGGGATTAATGAATAGTAAAGGTAGTTTTTATTTAGATGTAAAATAGATTAAAAAATTGGCTTTAACCTTATCTTAAGATAATAAAAAAGGCCGCTTACGCGACCTTTTTAAAATTAAATCAGCAATTAAGCAGATTTAACCGCTTCAAGAAGTTCAGCTTGGCGTTTTTTCAACGCTTCTGGCAGACGATCACCTAATTTGTTGAACAATTCAGTGTGGCTTTCAAGTTCTTTGATCCATTGATCTTTGTCTTGAGAAGTTACCAGGTCAAATTGTTCTTTAGTGAAATCAGAACCAGTCCAGTTTAGCTGTTCGTAAGTAGGTACACGGCCGATTGGAGTTTCAACAGCATCAGCACGACCTTCACAACGATCGATGATCCACTCAAGAACACGCATGTTTTGACCGAAACCAGGCCATACGAAGTTACCTTCAGCATCACGACGGAACCAGTTCACGTTGTAGATACCAGGAAGCTTGTTACCAGCAGCAGCAGCTTTCTCGCCAACTTTCTCACCCATTTCTAACCAGTGAGTGAAGTAGTCAGCCATGTTGTAGCCAGCAAATGGAAGCATCGCAAATGGGTCGCGACGAACGATACCTTGTTGACCAACAGCAGCAGCAGTTGTTTCAGAACCCATGGTTGCAGCTTTATAAACACCATCAACCCAGTCAAATGCTTCTGAAATCAGAGGTACTGTGTCTGCACGGCGACCACCGAAGATGAACGCAGAAATTGGAACACCTGCTGGATTTTCCCAATCCGCATCGATAGAAGGGCATTGACCAGCAGAAACTGTGAAACGAGCGTTCGGATGAGCCGCTTTTTCTTCGCCAGTGTGTGGTTGACCTTTCCAGTTAGTCAGATTCGCAGGTGCTTCTTTAGTCAGACCTTCCCACCAAACTTCACCGTTGTCAGTCACAGCAACGTTTGTATAGATTACGTCTTTATGAAGAGTTGCCATACAGTTCGGGTTAGTTTTGGTATTTGTACCAGGAGCTACACCGAAGAAACCAGCTTCAGGGTTGATTGCATATAAGCGACCATCTTCACCTGGTTTGATCCAGGCAATATCGTCACCTACAGTTTCAATTTTCCAACCTTCATAACCTGCTGGTGGAATCAGCATCGCGAAGTTTGTTTTACCACAAGCAGATGGGAATGCAGCTGCGATGTAGTGTTTTTCGCCTTTAGGGCTAGTCACGCCAAGGATTAGCATATGTTCAGCTAACCAGCCTTGTTGACGACCCATATAAGATGCAATACGTAAAGCCAGGCATTTTTTACCTAACAATGCGTTACCGCCGTAACCAGAACCAAATGACCAGATTTCACGAGTTTCTGGGTAGTGCACGATGTATTTTTCTTTGTTGCAAGGCCAAGCAACATCTTTTTGACCTTCTTCAAGTGGTGCACCCACAGTGTGTACGCAAGGGACAAATTCGCCATCTGTACCTAGAACGTCATAAACAGCTTTACCCATACGAGCCATTTTAGACATGCTGACTGCCACATAAGGAGAGTCAGTTAATTCGATACCGATGTGCGCAATGTGTGAACCCAAAGGACCCATAGAGAATGGAACCACATACAGGGTACGACCTTTCATTGAACCGTCAAACAGACCATTCAATTTTTCGCGCATAACTGCTGGATCTTCCCAGTTATTGGTCGCGCCAGCGTCTTCTTTATTTGCAGAACAGATAAAAGTACGGTCTTCAACACGAGCAACGTCAGAAGGATCAGAATTTGCAAGATAAGAACCAGGATGTTTCTCTTGGTTAAGCGCTTGCATTGTGCCGTTAGCGATCATCAAGTCGATATAACGTTGATATTCTTCTGCGCTACCGTCACACCATTCAATTTTTGCTGGTTTTGTTAATTTAGCAATTTCTTCCACCCATGCAATAAGCTTAGGGTGACGAACGAATTCTGGTGCGTTCACTTGGGTCATGGTGAGGCCTATCTCAAATGTGTACAAAATTTTGTACAAAGTACAATCTGGTCAATAAAA
The DNA here is from genome assembly GCF_013417335.1 of Acinetobacter sp. YH16031. Taxonomy (NCBI): domain Bacteria; kingdom Pseudomonadati; phylum Pseudomonadota; class Gammaproteobacteria; order Moraxellales; family Moraxellaceae; genus Acinetobacter; species Acinetobacter sp. YH16031. The sequence continues at coordinate 98,708 of NZ_VPED01000011.1, read as the reverse complement.
TACTGGCCAGATGAAATATGAAAAAAAGTGGCTGTATTAAAGCATAAAATCATCAAAAAAATAAGACTAAAGAAGTGCTGGATTTTATTTGGAATATTATGCTATTTTCTGTTTAAATTTATATAAAACAATAAGATATAAATAAATTCAAAATCTTAAATATATATTTATTAACTTTATATGTGGTATTTATTTTAATTATTTTTATTTAAATCAAATGTTTAATTAAAATTGTTCAGTTATATTTGTTATTGATTAAATAAATGGTCGCCATTCGAATTTTACATAAAGCAACTATTAATTGTTTATGAATTGGACAAAATGCCAATAGGTGTGCATCAATCTGTGTAAAAAATGTCTAATCAATCTAAACCCTTATCCATTATTTATAATCATAATTCTGGTTTTCGTCTATTCGACCAACAAGAAAAATATGAGCAATTACTAGATATTTTTGCAGCGCATGATTTTGAGACTAAAGCTTTTGAAATCAACGATCCAGAACAGTTCAAAAAAGTCATTGCTGAAGTGCTGCAACGGCATCAACAATCGCCAGATCATGGTGTGATCGTGGCGGCTGGAGGAGATGGAACGCTCAATTCAGTCGCCAAACACCTGCTTGAAACTGATATTCCAGTAGGAATATTGCCTCTAGGTACTTTTAACTATGCGGCAAGATTGCTGGATATTCCCTTAGATTTGGTTGAAGCCGCACAAGTCATTGCAACGGGTCAAACCAAATGTATCCATGTAGCGCGTATTAATCAGGAAATCTACCTGAACAATGCTAGTCTGGGCTTATATCCTTTATTTATTAAAAAACGTGAAGACTATAATCGCATATTTGGCCGTCTCCCTTTACATGCCTATACCTCAGCACTCGATGTGTTGATTCGTGACCGTAAAGAATTAAAACTAGAAATCTGGGTAGACCAAAAGAAATATCCGGTCAAAACTCCACTGATTTTCTTTGGTAATAATCCACTTCAATTGGCTGATATGAAAATGCGGATTGCCCAAGCAGCTGAGCAAGGGAAGGTGGCTGGGGTTGTAGTTTCCAAAAGTGACAAGCTGACGTTATTCAAGCTGGTATATCAGTTAATTCGGGGCAAAATTGATGAAGCCTCCGATGTCTATAGTTTTGCTGCAGATCAGGTGCGAATTGAGTCTAAACGCAAAAAATTAATGGTGGCTATAGATGGGGAAACGGTAGAAATGACACCACCGTTAAATATTTCAGTTTTAAAAAATAGTTTAAGTGTAATGGTGCCGCATGATTCTGCATCTCTCTGATCTACATTTTGGTACAGAAAAACCTGAATGTTTGGAAGCCATCCAGCAATTTTGTCGGGATCATCCATTGGAAGCGGTGGTAGTCAGCGGTGACCTCACCCAGCGAGCACGTTTGGGACAATTTTTTGCCTGTAAACGGTTTCTGGATCAGTTAAATACGCCTTATCTTGTGATACCAGGGAATCATGACATTCCGCTTTATCATTTATGGAATCGGTTATTTACTCCATTTACCCGTTATCAATTATTTTTTGGTGAACTGGAGCCTGTTTTAGAAACCGAACATTTTTATCTGATCGGGGTAAATTCGATTAGACGTCGATATCATACTAAAGGCCATTTATCACTTGAGCAGATTCAAAGGATTGACCTAAAACTACAGCAGGCGCCTGCTTCCAAAATCAAGATTATTGTCAGTCATCAACCTTTTTATGTGCCATTTCAGAATAGGCGGGGGTTTAAGGATATTCCCCTGATGGCTAAAATTGCATTGGAGTCCTGGTCGCAGCATGGTCTGTTTGCTGTATTGCATGGGCATTTGCATCGTACCGCAGTCTATGATTTGAACCGTATATTCGAATTAGGGGGAGATCATCCGGTTTATGATGTTCATGCCGGGACTTCTGCGTCGCATCGACTTCATAAGAATCAGCCAAATAGCTTTAATGCAATTGATGCAACAGGAAAAATTACGCAATATTGTTTTGATGAACAGTTAAAAACCTTTGTTTCACAGCCTGACCCCATAAATAAATAGACAAAAAATACGCAATCCATCAAAAAATTAAAAAAAAACCAATTTTTTTTCATTTTTGCCCTTGAAGCGTTTTATTCCATCTCCATAAAAAGGACATCAAAAAATTTTGATGATGACCAATGGAATAAATAAGTCGTCATCGGTGATCTAAAAAAGACTTAGTCTGATGGAGTTATTTATGAGCAACATTCGTCCATTACATGACCGCGTTGTTATTCGTCGTGTTGAAGAAGAAACAAAAACAGCTGGGGGCATCTTACTTCCAGGTTCTGCTGCTGAAAAACCTGCACAAGGTGAAATCATTGCAGTTGGTAATGGTCAAATCACTGACAATGGCGTACGCGCGTTAGATGTAAAAGTTGGCGACAAAGTATTGTTCGGTACTTATGCAGGTACAACTGTAAAAGTAAACGGCGAAGAACTTTTAATCATGAAAGAGTCTGACATTCTGGCAGTATTAGAAGCTTAATCTGCGCCAGATCGTTTTACTCATTCCAATTCAGATTTTGTAAAGATATAACAATATTCGGAGTCAAATATGTCAGCTAAAGACGTAAAATTTGGTGATTCAGCTCGTTCAAAAATGATCGCTGGTGTGAACATCCTTGCAGATGCGGTGAAAGTGACTTTAGGCCCTAAAGGCCGTAACGTTGTAATCGACCGTTCTTTCGGTGCACCGCACATCACTAAAGATGGTGTATCTGTTGCGAAAGAAATTACCCTGAAAGACAAATTCGAAAACATGGGTGCGCAACTGGTTCGTGAAGTTTCTTCAAAAACCAATGATATCGCAGGTGACGGTACAACAACTGCAACTGTATTGGCTCAAGCAATCCTGAACGAAGGGATCAAGTCAGTAACTGCGGGTATGAACCCAATGGATCTGAAACGCGGTATCGACCTTGCAGTGAAAACTGTTGTTGAAAATATTAAACAAACTGCAAAACCAGCTTCTGATTCTAAAGCGATTGAGCAAGTCGGTTCGATTTCTGCAAACTCTGACACCACTGTTGGTTCTCTGATTGCACAAGCAATGGAGAAAGTGGGCAAAGAAGGCGTAATCACTGTTGAAGAAGGTTCAGGCTTCGAAGATTCGCTTGATGTTGTAGAAGGTATGCAGTTTGACCGTGGTTATATTTCTCCATACTTCGCAAACAAGCAAGATACTTTAACTGCTGAACTTGAAAACCCATACATCTTGTTGGTTGACAAGAAAATCAGCAACATCCGTGAATTGATCACTGTTCTAGAAGCTGTTGCGAAAACTGGTAAGCCTCTTCTTATCATCGCTGAAGATGTTGAAGGCGAAGCGCTTGCAACTCTTGTTGTAAACAACATGCGCGGCATTATCAAAGTATGTGCTGTTAAAGCTCCTGGCTTCGGTGACCGTCGTAAAGCAATGCTTCAAGATATCGCGATCCTGACTGGCGGTACTGTGATTTCTGAAGAAATCGGTATGCAGTTAGATCAAACTTCACTAGAACACTTAGGTACTGCCCACAAAGTAACTGTATCTAAAGAAAATACAGTGATTGTTGATGGTGCTGGTGATGCAAATCAGATTTCTGAACGTGTACAACAAATCCGTGCACAAATCGAAGAATCTACTTCTGAATATGACAAAGAAAAACTTCAAGAACGCGTTGCTAAACTAGCAGGCGGTGTAGCAGTGATTAAAATCGGTGCTGCAACTGAAGTTGAAATGAAAGAGAAGAAAGACCGTGTAGACGATGCACTTCACGCAACTCGTGCTGCAGTTGAAGAAGGTGTTGTTGCAGGTGGTGGTGTTGCACTGGTACGTGCTGCATCTGCACTTGATGGTTTAACTGGTGCAAACGATGACCAAAACGTTGGTATTAATATCCTTCGTCGTGCAATCGAAGCTCCTCTTCGTCAAATCGTAGCCAATGCTGGTGATGAGCCATCTGTAGTGATCAATGCTGTGAAGAACGGTGAAGGTAACTATGGCTATAACGCTGCGACAGGCGAATACGGTGACATGCTGGAAATGGGTATCTTGGATCCTGCGAAAGTAACTCGTTCTGCACTTGAGCATGCAGCTTCTGTTGCTGGCTTGATGTTGACAACTGAATGTATGATCACTGAAATCCCAGAAGAAAAACCAGCTATGCCTGATATGGGTGGCATGGGTGGTATGGGCGGTATGATGTAATTCATCGTTCGATCATATGATGTAAAAAATCCCCGCATTTGCGGGGATTTTTTATTAAGTTAGAAAATGATTAAGGTGATTTTTTAACTAATTTATAATTCAGATTACTCTGTATTTCCTTACCTGTTTCTATATCACGAACTTCAACGAAATTATCACCTACATAAAACTTCCTGTTTTCAGCTTTTCCATCTAGGACGATAATAGAAGGTTGTTGAGAATCGAAAGTGAAGCTACCTTTGGTCTCAGTTTCATTATTTCCAGTTTTACCTAAATATTCCTCACTCAATTCATAAGTTTTGTCAGGATTAAGATCTAGTTCAACTTTAATCCCTTCGCAGTCAGCACACGGGAAAACACCCTCATATTCGCCTGCCCAGTTTGAGTTGACAGTAGCATTACTGGTCATCTCAGTACTCATATTGCTTTGACTATTTGTAGTCTCTGTAGTAACAGGAGCATTTGTGGTATTAGATTGAGTATCTTCTACACTGGCTATATCGCGGTCATTCTGTTTAGAACATGCACTTAAACTAGTAACCGTTACTACCAGTAAAGCAGGCCATAGTATTTTTTTCATTGAAGATCATCCTCTTGTTCTTCTGTTCTAAGATTTACATTAGAAGTATGAGCTATCAATATACAGAGAGATCTTGTTAAAAATTGATTCGTTAAGTGAAACGGATTAAATATATGTAGATGAGAAACTAAGATAATTAAAATACAAAATAAGCGATTGGTTTTCTTTAGTTTTATTTTATAAACCTTAAGGTTATGATTTGATAGAAATAATTATTAAAAAGAGCGGTTATGAAAGCAGAACGGGAAAATAATATCATCGCGAAAATTTATGATGCTGCTTTATTGCCTGCTTTATGGCTGGAGGTCATTCAGGATATTGTGCAATATACCCAGAGTCATAGTGCAATTTTTACCGGCCTTGATCAATTCAATCCTGCCTATGACTTTGTTTATACCTACAATATCCCGGAAGAAAGTCTGGCTGCTTATCAGGATGAACGGATTCGGGTCATTGACATGAAGCTGCACATGCCTCTATGGAATGAAATTGATATGGGGGAGGCGCTTAATCAGGACTGCCGTCATTATGCAGATCAACCTGGAACAGAGCGGTATATCTTTTATGAAAAATGCCTTAAGCCTACAGGGATAGGATATATGGCGGGAGTATTACTTGACAGAGGAAATTATCGTTGGGCAGTCATGGGATTACATCGTGCTCCGCAAACCCAAGGATTTGAAGCAGCTGAACTGAATTTTCTCAAACGGATCGGCATACATTTGCGTCGCTCTTTACAGATTCATCGGCAAATCAGTTTAGTACAACAAGATAATATCAGCTTATATACCGTATTAGACTGTTTAAAAATCGGTATTATTTTGCTGGATCAGGACCTCAAGTTATCTTATTCAAATCCACTAGCACAAAGCATAATTGAAGCCTCCACATGTCTGGAAATGGATATGCATAACCGTCTAAAAACACCGGTAGGTAATCAGGAGCGTCTGGAAAGATTGCTATCCAGTGCTTTGCTGGAAGATACCAATATGTCGAGTGAAATAGGTGGGGTCTTGGCTGTGCAGGATTCTAAAGGACAGCAATTGATGCTCACTGTTGTGCCTTTTAAAAGATTGAGGAAAATGCAGCAATTTTCTGAAGCTCAGCATCAGATTGCCGTATTTATGACAGACAAAAATCGGCATTATTCATTATCCAGAGCTTATTTACAGCAAGCATATCAACTGTCGAAACGTGAATTTGATTTGTGTGAGCTTTTAATCAATGGCTACAAATTAGAAGAAATTGCGACAAAATGTGGGATCACTTTAAGTTCAGTACGAACTTATTTTAAGAATATTTATGAAAAAACTGACTGCACTTCACAAATTGAGCTAATGCACTTATTAATGGGATGTACGATTCATTTTGAACATATTAATTAAACCTACCTAAAGATAATTCTTTAGGTAGGCTGTGCTCATTATCTAACGCGCTGTAATGTTACAGGACCTTCACCTTGTGGATGCAAGATCAGAGTTTCAGCCGATACATTGATGTTTGCAATGGTCTTGCTGCCATCGGAACTGTCTTGTAATCCGCCACATTCATTGGTATCGAATAAAACTTCAGTGGTTGTGAGTGTATTACCTGAAAGAGTAAATTTGCCATATTCAATTCCAGGCCAGCCACAATCATCTCCGCCTTCAGTGTCCAGGAAGAAATAATAGTTTGTGTCAAAGAAGGCAAATAAATGGGTGTCACTAAATCTCCAAGCACCTACCAGACCATTAGCAGACTGTTTGACGCGGCTTAAACGGTATTCGGTATTGATCCCAGGTTCTGTCAGAATTAAGGTCGTGCCATCATAGTTTAAGGTATAAGGTTTGCCTTCTGCAGGATTTGAGAGTCCCCATTCACCATTACTGTCTTGAATAATGCGCGGTGAAATCACGCTTGTAGTTGCGTTCCAGTTTAACTCTCCAGTTTCAATGCCAGGCGTTACATCACCGTCAGCAGCTTCTGCTTGACCTAAGGCATAACGGCCGTCTTCTAAAATATGGATCAGTACAGCGCTGTTTGCATTACGGCCAATTTCCCAAGTACCGGCGATGTCTTTATAGAAAGTTGACTGGAAGTTCTCTGCAGCTTTTTCAGGTGTAATCAATTTTTCTGTGGTAACTACGCCTGTTGATACCACATCTGTAGCAAATGCTGTAGGGGCCTTAGAAAAATCTAAACTTTGATTCAGAAGAGCATTAGCAGCTTCAGTACTGATACTAATCCCATTGTCATGATTACTATCTGTATCTAAAGACTGTAAAAACACCATCAGGTTGGTACGTGCATTTTCAGTTTGTGCTAAATCTAAAGGCGTAACACGTTCTTTAGCTTCAATTTCTTAACCTAGTTGAACGTCACCAATCAGGAATTTAACCTTTTCTCCGTCATTAAATCTAAATTCGCCTTTTTCATTAGTAACCCCTTCAGCACCACTGCTGGTGATATATGTTACCCCTGAGATAATTCCATCTGTCAGTACACCAGTTTCGCTCCCGACCGGAGCGGTAGGTGGAACAGGTGATGAACCCTCTGTACGATCATTATCTGAACCGCCACATGCTGTAAGTAACCCCGCTAAGGCAAGACAAATTAAAGTCTTTTTCATGAAAATCTTCCTGAAATTTATTATGTCAGCGAAGGATAGAAAGAAAGCTAAAATCGACATATCCTAAAATTAGGATGGAAAAATATATAAATCAGTAAAATAAATTGAACTCACTATTTGCTTAAAAGTGTGAGCTTGCAGTAGGAAGTGAAAGAAGAAATATTAAAATAACAATAAATTGAAAATTCTTCCTAAAATTTAAAAATACAAATATATATTAATTGATGTTTTATTGATCAGGATGCACTATCTATATTCTGTTACATTGTTAGACTGTGGCGAAATTTTGACAATGATTGTGATGTAGCTGTGTTTGAAAATTTAGCTGAGAAAACTTTAAATTTAATGGGCTGGAAAACCGATGATCAATGGCCCAAAGACCTTGATCAATGTGTGATGATTGCAGCGCCACATACCAGTAACTGGGATGCACTATATGCACGTTTGGCCTTAAAGGCATTAAAAGTAAATGTGCGTCTGACCATTAAAGACAGCTATATGAAATTTCCATTTGGGCCTTTTGTACGTGCAATGGGTGGAATTGGTATTGACCGTCGTCCCAAACAACCGGGTGAGCCACGTCCAAGCATGGTTCAGGTCATGACAGGTCTATTTAAAGAGCATCCTAAACTAGTCATGCTGGTTACGCCGGAAGGTACACGTGCCCGTCAGGAACAATGGAAAACTGGTTTTTATCACGTGGCGATCAATGCGGGTGTGCCGATTGCGCTAGCTTATATGGATTATGCAAAAAAAGAAGCGGGTGTTGGTAAAATCATTTATCCAACAGGAAATTATGAACAGGATATGGCTGAGATTATGGCGTTCTATGCCAATATTGAACCTAAATTTCCTGAAAAATTCAGTATTGATCAGCGCTATTTTTAATTTCAGGAAAAAGAAAAGCAGAGGGATAACCTCCGCTTTTCAATAGTATTTATAAAAAAACTTAGTTTTGATTCTCTTCAGATAAAATTCCCCCCAGATTCTGGCAGGCATCTTTATAAAGATTGTATTGCTGTTCTACCACTTCATATAAAGGCAGGTCAAAAAGCTCTTCTCCTTGATGATATTGCTCAATATAAGATTCGACCTTGGTTTTGCTGCTGTATAGCATGTGTTGATAATAATCCGTCATACTACTGTGTGGCATTTGCGCTGTATCAATCTTGGCACAATTGAAGTTTCGCAGAAGCTGTTCTGACTTTTTAAGATCATTGGACATACAACCTGCCAGTAACATGCTACTGAGCAATGCCGTTAGGAGTTTCATAGAAAATAGATGAACTTTGATGGGGAGCGCACTATTGTAGAAGTAAATGCGCTATGCAAAAGTAGTTTTATTCAACAACTGGTCAAAAAATAGAAGAATAAAATTCAGAATCTCATTCTTCCTTGGCGATCTTTAACCTTTAACCAGTCCGCCATCGACAATCAGGTTTTGGCCTGTCACTGCACGTGAATAAGGTGATAAGAACATTAAAATAGCAGACGCAAATTCTTCAGGTGTAATCACGCGACGTAAAGGAGTGGATTGAGCAATCAGGTCAAAGACAAAGTCAGGCGTTGCTTTACTTGCATCTGTAGTTTGCAGTAATCCGCCTGAAAGCATGTTCACATTAATCCCATACTGACCAAGGTCTTGCGCAGTAGTTCGGGTAAAGGCCAATAGTGCCGCTTTCGCAGTCGTATAATCGTGATAAGGAACGACAGGGTTTTGAACCAGGTTAGTCCCAATATTCACGATACGGCCAAAATGTGCCTGTTTCATATCTTCTAGTGCAGCTTGTGTCGTATTTAAACAGGCTTGAACTGCTCCACTAAACTGACGGGACATGCTTTCCCAGGTCAGATCTTCAACTTTAGGTCGCTCATCGCCATTAAACTCAAACTGCACCAGCGCATTATTAATAACGGAATGGATGGCTTCTCCGAAATGGGCCTTGCTGGCAGCGAATAAAGCTTTTACCTGATCAGCCTGTGTTACATCTGCCTGATAGGCAAAGACCTGATCAGGATACTGATTTTGCAAAGCTTCAGCCTGGGTTTTGCTGCTATGGTAATTTACTACCACACGTGCACCTTCCTGAATCAGGAGCTGGGTAATGGCTAGTCCCAATCCACGGGCACCACCAGTCACAAGTACAATTTGATCACGAATTTGCATCGCTTATATCCGCCTGAGAATCATTCGGGCTAACATAACAGTAATAGGGCTGAAAGCAAAGTGATGTAAGGCTCTAGAGCTGCTCTATCGCGCAAATGAGTCAATGCCTTCCTTGATCAGGAGAAAGCTGCCCGAACTGAAGAGTAAGCCTAAGACAATCTGTTTAAAACGTAATTCTGATATTCGATGAAACAGACGTGCGCCTAAAATAGCGGGAATACTTACAGCCAGAATGAGTACCGCCATATAGGGGAGGTGAGTCTGATTTAGGGTCCCTTGCAGTAAATAGGCGGCTAAGGTAAACACCTGTATGGCAAAATTAAAATGACGCAATATATAGCGCTGCTGTTCTTTCGGCAGCTGTTTCAGCATCAGCCAGGCAGATGGCACAGAACCGCAGAATCCCCCTAAACCTCCTAAAATACCACCGATCAAACCAATGCCTACGTCCGCAGTTTTGCCTGAATGCTGAATCAATTTAACCTGTGGATTAAGCAACATCAGTGGACACCAGATCACGAGAAATATACCAAGCAAAATACGAAAAGTACTCGCCTCAACGATATTCAGTAACCAGGTGCCGAGTGGGACACCGATCAGACCAGCAATTAAATAAGGTAGATATAAGGTTCGGTGCAGATGAGGAAGTCTAGGTTCATTGGATAATGAAATGAGGTGACTCCACACCGAGGCAAAAACTACTAAGGGCGCAGCAAGTTGAGGACTTAATCCCCATACCCAGAATGACATGGCAATTAATGCAAAAGCAAAACCGGTAAGTCCCTGTACAAATCCTGCGATAATTGCACCAAGAATAAAGAGTAGCCAGGTCATAAAAATCAGGATATTAGAAAAGTTTGTAGTATTCAAAATATGGCTAGAAAAACCAAGCAGATCCTTAGCTGTATTTATGCGAATCTAAGTGTAAATATGCATAAATGATTTTTATTAAATCCGAGACAAATCCTTTAATTAAGTATGGAAAATGAACAAAATCATACAAGAGTGCAACAATGGCTCCGCGTACTCTTCATGAAATCACTTGATACTAATTGAGGGCGGTATAGAGGTGATGAACATGAAAAAAATGATATTACTGTCATCTGTATTGGCAGTAGCGCTAACAGGCTGTGTGGTTGATCCTTGGGATGAAGGTTATCGCGGTCATCATGATCGTAATGGACATTATGATCGGGATCGTGGTGATAAGGACTGGAAAAAACATAAAGATCATCGTGACTGGAAACGTGACAGAGGCGATCGGGACTGGCGTCGTAATCGTTAACCGTTACCTTCCATTTATAAAAAAGGATTCCTTTAAGGAATCCTTTTTTATTTAAGTATTTAATATAAGTAGGTATTAAGCCGCTTTTTTCTGATACAGTCCTGCGCGTACTGTACCGGCTTTGGTATTTTTAACTAAACGCCATGAACTTGGTAACTTCAATGTACTCAGTTCACGATCGGCTTCTACATAAATAAAACCATCTTCTTTAATCAGTGGATCAGCCTGAGTAGCCAGAGTTTCCCATAGATCCAAACTATAAGGCGGGTCTAGAAAGACCAGATCAAACTTTTGTTTCAGGCTGGTTAATGCTTGTTGTGCTGTCGCAACTTTAAGTTGCGCACGTGCTTTGGTGACTTTGAGTAATTCCAGATTTTGGGTGAGGAATTGTGCCTGAGTACGATCCGGCTCAATCATCATCACTGAAGCTGCACCACGTGATAATGCCTCAAAAGATAAAGCACCTGAACCGGTACACAGATCCAAGACACAGGCATTCTGGACATCCCACATTAGCCAGTTAAATAAAGTTTCACGCACACGGTCAGGTGTAGGACGTAATCCTTCGATATTGGCAAAAGCCAATTGACGGCGTTTCCAGTCACCACCAATAATTCTAAGTTGGTTTTTCATGAATTATTCCTGATCGTCATTGGCTGAAGGGGTAGAGCGAGAAGTTGCAGGTTGCGGATTGTTTGGCTGTGCGTGGGTCGCCTGACCGCCTTCTTGGGTTGGGGTCGCATTCGGATCAGCACTTAACAGATTCGGTCCACTTGGCAATTCGCCCGGTTTAATACCTGCTGTCATGAGACCGCCACTAATTTGATGACCGGCAGGGTGAATCGGATTTTTATCGCGAGACAGTAACCAGTAGTCAAATAACGGTTTAGCCAGTTGCGCAGCAGAACCCCCATGTCGGCCATTTTCCCAGACAACGACTACTGCAATTTCAGGGGCTTCAGCAGGTGCAAAACCAACAAATAGACCATGATCCAGCTGGCGTTCAGTCAGCAGGGCTTCATTATAGCGCTTACCTTGGGCAATACTTTTTACCTGTGCCGTACCGGTTTTACCTGCGATTTGATACATCGGCGTGCGGATTCCGCGACCTGTCCCTGACTGAACCACATCGATCATGGCATCACGCATTTTGATCCAGTCATCTGGTTGACCATTAAAGTCGATTTTACCATTAGGGGCATTATGTACTGTAAAAGGTTTGGCACCTTTACTTTCACGCAGTACGTGAGGCGTAACATGTGAGCCTTGATTTGCTGTAATAGCAGTTGCCATGGCGAGCTGTAATGGTGTGGCGGTAAAGGCACCCTGACCAATACTCACCGAAATGGTTTCACCACGTGACCATTTGGATTTACGGGTACGCATTTTCCATTCAGGACTTGGGTATAGACCAGAGCTTTCACTTGGCAGATCGACACCAGTTTTTTCACCAAAGCCAAACTGGCGCATCCATGTGTTCATTTTTTCAATGCCCATACGGAACGACAAAATGTAGAAGAAGGTATCGCACGAGACCACTTGCGATTTATGCAAGTTGACTACGCCGTGTCCTGACTTTTTCCAGTCGCGGAATTTATGCGAATCGCCCGGAAGTGTGAAATAGCCGGGATCGGAAATTGCTGTATCCCAATCGACCAGGCCATAATGAAGGCCACCCAGGCCAAACATCGGTTTAATGGTCGAACCTGGAGGATAGGCCCCTTGAACAGCACGGTTATAGAGTGGTTGATCTAAACTGTCACGAAGACCTGAATAATCTTTGCTACTAATCCCAGTGACAAATAAATTAGGGTTAAAACTTGGACTGGAAACCAGCGCCAGAATTTCACCTGTACGTGGGTCAATCGCGACAATAGCACCACGACGACCGGCCAGTTGTTCAGTGGCAATGGTTTGTAGACCATAATCTAGTGATAAGTACAGATCATTACCGCGTACCGGCTCTTTACGGCCTAAGTAGCGCAGGACATTACCGAAAGCATCAGCTTCTACCGACTCATTCCCTGGCACACCATGTAAGAGATCTTCATAGTATTTTTCTACCCCTATTTTCCCGATCAGGTTAGACCCGGCATAGAGATCCTTATCAATTTCTTTGAGTTCTTTGTCATTAATACGGCCGACATAACCAATCACATGCGCGAAAAGTTCACCATGCGGATAGTAACGGGTCATCTGCGTTTCAATATTGACGCCCGGAAATAGATATTTCACCTCACTAAAACGGGCAATATCATTTTCATTCAGATTCAGCTTGATCGACACGCGTTCAGTTTTACGCGCCGTCTTGATTCGTGCCTGAAAACGTTCAATATCTTCTTCGGTTAATTCCAGAATTGGTGTAAGACGTTTCAGCGTATCATCAATATCCTGAACATCGGCGCGGCTTAAGGTAGCTGTAAAAACTGGGTAATTGTCGGCAAGCAGAATACCGTTACGATCATAAATATAACCGCGTGCTGGCGCTAAGGGCTGCAGACGAATACGGTTCTGGTCAGAAGCCGTAGAGAAGGTTTCAAAATTAAAAATTTGCAAATAAGCATAGCGGCTGACCAGCAGCAGCATAAAGAAAATCACAATACCTACAGAGATCCAGACCCGACTGCTATAGATGCGCTTTTCTTGTTGTGCATTTTTTAAAGGAAAGTGCTGCTTCATACGCGATCGACTTAAGACCAGAGGGAAAGGAATCAAAGTGGAGTATTCTAGCGCAACTGTACGGGATTTGATAATGGAAAACTGGCTGTAGCAATTCCTGTGTTTAAACTTTGACTTTGCAGACATGAAAATTGTAAAGTGCTGTGTACAAGAGTTTTAATAATTCTGATAAAGTCAAAATTAAATAAAAATAGGACTCTACCAAAAACTATAATTAAGGAAGATGGTGAAGGAATGAACAAAGTTTACCCTTTGTTGGCATTTGCATTCTTTGCAAATGGGGTATATGCACATGATCAAGTGAATAATACGACAAACAGAACTGAGGATCGTGAGCCTAAAGCATTTAATGTTGGGGTCGGTTTTACCCAGAAACTTATCCATCTAAACACTGAATGGGTGAATCCTTATGGGATTGCTTATGTGAAAGGTGGTGCTTTTCTCAACGATGATCGTACAGTTGGAGCACAAGTTGGCTTTCGTTATCCTGCACACCTCACCGGCAAGGACAAAAATGGTTATTATGTAGGGGCTTATGCCGGTCATATCGATAGCAAACAGGTTGATGGCAAATACGAAAGCCGTTTAGGTGGGGGCATTGATCTGGCGTATGTTTTGCTTAGTTCAGAACGGATCAGCAGTTTTAGTATCGGTATTGGGGCGGGGGAGAAATTACAGGACAGTAATGGTCGCGTTGTAGCCGAAACTGAACCCAGACTACAATTCTCCTATACTTTAAGTATCGGTTTATAGACAAAATATTCAACTTTATTAATACCTGTATTCTGTGAACAAAAAATTAAATATGGAATTTATGCATGCTTGAGTACGTCAATGAATTGTGGCAAGCCTTCTTGAATCGCCCAGATTTTTGGGCAGTGCTCAGCATTATCCCGGTGACCGCATTCGTAACATGGGCTCACGTGTGGATGGCGCTAAAAATGGTGTTTTATCCAATTAATTTTTGGGGTTTTCATGTCGGGCCTGTTCCTGTTGGCTGGCAAGGTATTGTGCCGCGTAAAGCTGGAAGAATCTCAGGAATTATCACGGATAATACCTTGTCTAAATTGGGTTCTATCCAAGAGTTCTTGCAGGCAATGGATCCGGATGATATGGCACGTATTATCGGGGAACAGGTCGGTTTTGAACTGGAACATCTGATTGATGAAGTCATGATGGACCGAAATGCGGTGTTATGGGAAAACTTGCCTTATTCAATCAAGCGCCGTATTTATGCCCAAGCCCATAAACAGCTGCCACAGGTATTAAAAGAATTGGTGACTGAACTGACCATGAACGTCGAGTCACTAGTGGATATGCGCGACATGGTGGTCAGTCAAATGGAAGGCGATCGCCGTTTAATGGTGCGCATGTTCCTGAAAGTTGGCCAAAAAGAAATCAACTTTATCTGGCATATCAGTGCCCTGATCGGGATGTTCTTTGGCCTGTTCCAGATGGTGGTCTGGTTTGTGGTGCCATGGCATTGGACCGTACCGTTCTGGGCGGCTATCTGGGGCTTCCTGACTAACTGGATTGCGATCTGGATGGTGTTTAATCCGGTAGAACCGCATTATATTAAATACCCGCAATTCTTTAAGCGTACAGCCGATCATAGATTCCCTTGGATCAAGCCGGTGATTCCAAGAATTGGCACCTATAACATACAAGGCGCATTTATGAAACGTCAGGAGGAAGTTTCTGACGTATTTGCAAGTGTGGTCACAGAAGATCTGATTACGCTAAAATCGATCATGACAGAAATGATGTATGGTGGTAAAAAAGATAAAACCCGCCGTATTGTCAAACGTCATATTAACGAAATTATGGAAACACCGCTGGTTCGGACCTCTTTACAGTTGTCTTTAGGACCAAAAGAGTATGCAAAACTCAAGACAGACTTGATCGATCGCTCGATTGAAATTACGATGGTGCCTGTAAGCGACCCTGCGTTTAATGCGAGCCGTGCACAGAAGATCTACCAAATGTTTAGAGACCGCATACGTGATTTGACGCCTAACGAGTTTCAGAATCTATTACGTCCTGCTTTTCAGGAAGATGAATGGATCTTGATTGTCCTGGGGGGAGTTACCGGTTTTGTTGCGGGTTTAATCCATTTGTTTGTGGCTTTCTTATAATTAGATGCCAAAGAGCAGCACACGTTTTGGTCGTGTGAAGCTGGGTATCTTATACATAGTTAAAAAATGAGGATGTTTATATATGCGCATTATCTTACTCGGACCACCTGGAGCAGGTAAAGGTACACAAGCTCAGTTGATCTGTAAGCGCTACAATATCCCACAAATTTCAACCGGTGATATGCTCCGTGCTGCAATTCGTGAAGGAACTGAATTAGGTCTACAAGCTAAAAGCGTCATGGACAATGGCGGTTTGGTTTCTGATGAATTGATCATTGGTCTGGTCAAAGAGCGTATTGCACAACCTGACTGTGCAAATGGCTGCATCTTTGATGGTTTCCCACGTACGATTCCTCAAGCTGAAGCGCTGGAAAAAGAAGGCATTGCAATTGATCATGTAATTGAAATTGATGTGCCGGATGAAGAAATCGTTCAACGTCTATCTGGTCGTCGTCAACACCCGGCGTCTGGTCGCGTTTATCACATCGTTTACAACCCGCCAAAAGTGGAAGGTAAAGATGATGAAACTGGTGAAGATCTGGTACAACGTCCAGATGACCAGGAAGAAACTATTCGTCGCCGTTTAGGTTCATACCACACTGAAACTGAACAGCTGGTTGGCTTCTATCAAGGCCGTGCAGCTTCAGGCGAAAATGCACCGACTTATGACAAGTTAAATGGTCTACGTCCAATCGAAGAAGTTCAAAAAGAGCTTTTCGCGATTCTGGATCAAGCAAAATAATCGGTTTCCGATCATTTTGACTTTTAAAGAGCCCTAAGTCATATTAGGGCTCTTTTTATTGCGTTGTTCAAAAGGATCTGCTGTGAAATTTGCTGTATTGGGATTGATGATTGTATTTCTGGCAGTACTGTTTGCGCTGTTCTATGTCAGCTTCAAGATGCTAAAAAAAGTACGTCAGGAAGAACGTGCTGAAAATGCAGCTAAAGTTCCTGAGCGTCAGCTGCATCCTAAATTACAGGCAGAGCTTGAACAAAAGCGCAAGCAAGAACAGTCTGAGCAAAATAAAAAATAAAAACTTTTCGAGTACTTAAATTAAAAAAGCTGAACCTAGCGTTCAGCTTCAATATTTTTTACCGGAATAGCGCTACCTGCGCCAAATTCAAAACGGTCTGGCCAGTTACAGACATCGGCGACCACACATTCATGACACTTCGGTTTACGTGCGATGCAGCAATAGCGACCATGTAAAATCAACCAGTGATGTGAATCAATAATAAATTCTTTTGGAATCACTTTGACCAGACGATGCTCGACCTCAAGCACGTTTTTACCCACCGCCAAACCGGTACGGTTACCCACACGAAAGATATGCGTATCCACAGCCATGGTCGGTTGACCAAAGGCGGTATTCAGCACCACATTCGCCGTTTTGCGTCCTACACCCGGTAAAGCTTCCAGATCTGCACGATTGTCCGGTACTACGCTGTTATGCTTCTTGATGAGCATTTCACAGGCTTTAATGACGTTCACAGCTTTGGAGTTATACAGACCAATCGTTTTGATATATTCCTTCAGCCCATCCACACCGAGTGCATAAATTGCTTCCGGTGTATTGGCGACCGGAAACAGTTTATCGGTGGCTTTATTCACGCTTACATCCGTAGCCTGGGCAGACAGGGTCACCGCAACCAGTAATTCAAATGGGCTGGAATAGTTCAGTTCAGTTTTCGGATTCGGACGCTGTTCACGCAGGCGCTCAAAGAAAGTCTGAATCTGTTTTTTAGTCATGTTTTTTACAGGCTTAGCTGTTACTGTTGTCATGATCTTATCCCTGTAAAGCCTGTAATTGCTGCGTCAGTTCTTCAAGTTGCAGACGTTTGCGTGCATCCTCACGAACAGAAAGCTGTTTTTCTAACTTTTTGATTTGTGTGCGTAATTTGGCAAGCTCAATCGTGGTTTTGGCATCAAGTGTAACCACTTCATCTGCTGGTTTTTTCACGATTTCAATGACAGGAACCTGATCGACCTGAGCAGAGAACTGGGCAAATAGGGCAGTATTAATCTCGGCACGAACGACAGGGCCCTTACGGTCAATGCGACGTTTTTCTTCGCGTTGAATATGCGCATAGTAACGTTTACGCAAGTCATCCTGTTCAGCAATACGCTGAGCTTCAGTTGGCAAAGGCTGAAGATCTTCGACCAGATCAATACAGTCTACCGGGCAAGGCGAAATGCAGAGTTCACAGCCGGTACACAAGTCAGTGAGCACGGTATGCATCAATTTACCTGAGCCAATGATCGCATCGACCGGACAGGCACTGATGCATTTGGTACAACCAATACATTCATCTTCACGAATGATGGTTTTCATGCGCTGAGGACGACCATCCGTCTGAATGGGCCAGACACTTTCTTCAGCGGGCAGTTTAGAACGATTTAACAATGTTGCCAGAGCATCAGCGACGGGCTGTCCACCCGGTACACATTTATTGGCATCTTCGCCCTCAGCAATGGATTGAGCATAGGGCAAGCAGCCATCACGATGACCACATAAACCGCACTGGGTTTGGGGCAATAAAGCATCAATAGACTGGACTAGAGAGATCTGCGAATTCATGAATAACCTAGGCTGCTCGGGCTGAGCCTTAGAGTGAATGAAACAAAATATGTCAATTTAACAATTTTAACATGTTTTTAAGGAACTAAGTTATGCACGATTAAAGGTCACTTTGTGCATTATTATCAGGCATAAATTAACAATTAAGCATTGATTCAATTGGCATTTAAGCACACAGAAAAAATATTCATAATCAATATAAATAATTGTTATCAAATTAAATTTAAACTATTTTTCAAAAAAGTATTGTAGATTAGTTACAAAAGATATTTAATATTTTGCGCCAAAATTTAACATTGATTGTAAATTTGACCAATTTTGATCCATTTTCTGCTGAGGATTAAGCGTTGAAATACAACACACTTAATGAGTTCCTAGATTACGTAAAATCACGTGATGCACATCAACCCGAATTTCTTCAAGCTGTAGAAGAAGTGATGACCAGTTTGTGGCCATTCATTGAAAAGAATCCACAATACGCAGCACATGGTTTACTAGAACGTCTAGTTGAACCTGAGCGTGCGATCCAGTTCCGTGTTGCTTGGGTAGATGACCAAGGTCAAACACAGGTTAACCGTGCGTTCCGCGTACAGTACAACTCAGCGATTGGTCCATTCAAAGGTGGTATGCGTTTCCACCCGTCAGTGAACCTTTCTATTTTGAAATTCCTCGGTTTCGAGCAAACTTTCAAAAATGCCCTGACTACATTGCCTATGGGTGGTGGTAAAGGCGGTTCTGATTTTGACCCTAAAGGCAAATCAGAAGGCGAAATCATGCGTTTCTGCCAAGCGTTAATCATCGAGCTTTATCGTCATCTTGGTTCTAATACAGATATCCCAGCGGGTGATATCGGTGTGGGTGGCCGTGAAGTTGGCTACATGGCTGGTATGATGAAAAAACTCAGCAATGACACTTCATGTGTATTCACTGGTAAGGGCCTGACTTTCGGTGGTTCTCTGGCTCGTCCAGAAGCAACTGGTTACGGTACAGTGTATTTCGCTGAAGAGATGCTGAAAACTCGTGGCGAAAGCTTCAAAGATAAAGTGGTAACTATCTCTGGTTCTGGTAACGTTGCGCAGTACGCTGCTGAAAAAGCAATGTTCCTGGGTGCTAAAGTTGTTTCTCTATCTGACTCTGCAGGTACTGTTTACGTTAAAGACGGTTTCACTGAAGAACTTCTTGCTGAAGTAATGGAACTGAAAAACGTTAAACGTGGCCGTATCTCTGAATTTGCATCTAAACACGGTTTTGAATACCTTGAAGGTCAACGTCCTTGGGGTATCAAATGTGATATCGCGCTTCCATGTGCGACTCAAAACGAACTTGATGCGAATGATGCAGCAGCGCTTCTTGCAAACGGCGTAATTTGTGTTGCTGAAGGCGCGAACATGCCTTCTACACTTGAAGCAGTTGAGAAATTCGTTGAAGCGAAAATCCTTTATGCTCCAGGTAAAGCATCTAACGCCGGTGGTGTAGCAACTTCTGGTCTTGAAATGTCTCAAAACGCATTGCGTTTAGGCTGGACTTTCGAAGAAGTTGACGAACGTCTGCATGCGATCATGAAAGAAATTCACCGCAACTGTGTGAAATACGGTACTAAAGAAGACGGTACTGTAAACTATGTAGACGGCGCAAACATCGCTGGCTTCGTAAAAGTTGCTGATGCAATGCTTTCTCAAGGCGTATTCTAAGTCTGACTTAGTTTAAGCTTAAAAAAAACCGAGGTGAATGCCTCGGTTTTTTTATGTTCAGATTTTATCTTTAAAGAGTGCCTTTGACTGTTTCACGCTCTACAGCCATGTCGAATATATAGGCATATTTAGACTGGTCAGCTGCCGGATTTTTGATTTCATAACGTTTTACCCGAATAATCTGACGCTCATTCGGTGTATGCTGAAAACCTTCAATCTGATCGTAAAATAAAGTCCAGTCTTTATCTACTTGAGTCTTTAAACCTTTTTCATCATATTTGATTTCTTTCACCTGTAAGCAGGTTTGCTGAGCTACACCCGTACAGGCTTTAGTCTGTGGCGAAACTTCCAGGAAAATGGTTTCTGCCTGACCTTGGTATTTGGTTTCCGGTGTCATTTTTCCGGTAAAGACATATTTTTGACCATCAGCTGTAGTAATACTCAGTTTTGGCTGATTGGCATCACTTAGATCCAGACTAAACGGAATATCACGCTTTTGCAGAAGCTGGCTGATAAAACGTTCCTGTTCCATTAATGGTGCATCACACGCCATCATGGTACCCATCATGTCACCAGTACTCAGGGTATTATCTTTAACAGTCCAGCTCGTGCCAAGGCCATTACAGCCAGAAGCTACACTCAGTCTGCCTTGCTGATCAAAGCTCAGAACAATCGGGCGTTGCAGCCCACGATCAAGTTCCCAGGTATAAGCGGGCAAAATTTGTGTAGGCGTTTTTAATGTGGTGGATAGAGTAGAAATAGCCGGATCTCCTGAAGTGGCAGGAAGATGTGAAGATTGACATGCAGTTAAAGCCAAAGGGAGCAGGGCAAGCGCAAAAATACTGAATTTCATTGGTTTATATTCTATGTGCTAAAGTTTCAACGTGATTATAATCAAGAGATTAACAAAAAATATGGATACAAATCGTAGCTTTTGCTAACAAAATGTATCCAAATTAAAAAGTCAGATTTTAAATAAGCGGAGCTATCGGTTAGTCAAAACGGTAAATATCCATTCCCAAAGCGCCCATCGTAAAGCTGCTATGCACGATACTGAAACGGTTTCCGGTGCCCATAGCAAAGAATAGCGGGGCAAAGTGTTCCAGCGTTGGGTGATTACGTTTTAACTGAGGAATAGACTGCCAGTCCAGAACGGCATCAAAATCGCTATGGGTTAATTTATTGGCCACATAGTTGCGGAAGGTCGATGCCCATTCCGGAACTTCATCGCTATTTCCCTGCCAGGACAATTCACGTAAATTATGGGTAATACTGCCTGACCCGATCAGGAAAACCTGCTGATCACGAAGTGGCGCCAAGGTCTGGCCAATCTTGTAAATCTCTTCTGCACTCATCGACATTGGTAAAGAAATTTCAACTACCGGGATGTCTGCTTCTGGATACATATGTAAGAGCGGCATCCAGACGCCATGATCACGTGGACGGGTGCTGTTGGCATGTGCAGAGAACCCGGCATTGGCCAATAAGCCCAAGACTTGCTCAGCCAGCTCTGGATTGCCGGGAGCAGGGTAGCGTAACTCATATAACTCAGGTGGAAAGCCACGGAAGTCATGCCAGGTTTCAGGACGAATACCTGTATTGACTTCCAGAGCTTCACTTTCCCAATGTGCCGACATAACAATAATGGCAGTTGGACGTGGCAGATTCAGGCTTAAACGGTGCAATGCCGGGCCAACCTGCTCAGGATTGAGCGCGAGCATAGGGGAACCATGAGAAATAAATAAGCCGGGCAAAGTCTGTAAGTTCATAAGTCAAACCACATTAATTCAATGTTTTAATCATGCAATAAAAAGAGAAGCAAAGGCAGGGGGGATTGTTCAACAAAACGTTGCATAATCAGAACGCATCAACAGATCAGCCTGCACGGTGATAAGGATGATTATGGTTGATGCTCATGGCGCGATACAGTTGTTCAATCAGCATTACACGGACTAGCGGATGTGGCAAGGTGAGTTTAGACAGGGACCAATGCCAGGCTGCTGCTTTTCGGACTGCTTCAGAATGGCCATCTGGCCCACCAATCGCCAAGGCAATATCATGACCTTCCAGCATCCAGCCTTTCATGGTTTCAGCCAGTTTTTCCGTACTTAACTCACGGCCACCGACTTCTAGTGCAATCAGGACTTCATTCTGTTTTAAGGCATTTAAAATACTGTCACCTTCAATATTTCGGTATTTCAGAATATCGGCTTCAGAATCGTTTTTGCCCCGTTTTGCCATTGGCAATTCAACCACCTGAGTCTGTACAAAAGGCTGAATACGTTTGAAATAGTCTTCAAAGCCTGTCAGCACCCAAGCCGGCATTTTCTGGCCAATGGTTAAGATACGGATTTTCATAGAACTGGATCAATAATTAGATACTTCATTATAACGATCAAACAACACGAAGTTGAGCTAGGGAAACAAATTGAAATTGAAATCATGAATTTAATGTTGCTTTAATATCCATGATTCAAGTATCCGCTTGATAATAAAGGAATGGATAATAAGAAATGCGGACCAGTCTCATTATTAAAAGATATTGCACTTTTCTACTAATTATTCTCGGTTTAACCAGTTCAGGCGTGAGCTTTGCTGCACCTGCAAATTTTTCCTCTAAACAGGCGCAGCCAGAACATCTGGAATTGTTTATCAAACAGATTATCAGTGTGGACGAATACCGGAATTTTAAAAATACCAGTGAATTAAACCGGGTCTCAGCATGGCTCAAAGAACAGATGCGTCTGCTTGGTATTCCATGTCAGTTCCAAAACTATATTGTAAATAGCCTAAGCTATAGAAATGTGGTATGTCAGCTGAATGCCAAAGCCAAAACCAAACTGGTTATTGGCGCGCATTATGATGTTTTTAGTGATCTGTATGGAGCAGATAACAATGCTTCCGGTGTGGCAGGGGTACTGGAAACAGCTCGATTACTGGCCTTACAAAAGTCAAAACTCAAACATAATATCGAGTTTGCTTTCTATACACTGGAGGAGCCACCCTATTTCAAGACTGAACATATGGGAAGCTATCTACATGCCAAAGCTTTAAAGACCCAGAAACAAAAAGTGAAAGGTGTCATTATTCTGGATTCTATTGGCTATTATGATGAAAATCTGGTGCAGACCTATCCGACAGGTTTGAAATGGATCTATCCACGGCATGGCAACTTCATTGCTGCGATTGGACATTTGGCATCGGCCGGTTTGACAGGAGATTACTGTTCGTCCATGCAACGTTTCAAGCGGCTAGACTGTCAGCGTTTTATTAGTCCGGCATTTGCTCAGGACATGAATTTTTCTGGCTATCTGAATTATGCCAAGTTTAACTATTCAACTATACTGATTACAGACACAGCGCATTATCGTAATCCTTACTACCATACCGAGCAGGATACCTTAGATAAACTGAATCTGACCAAGATGGCTCAGGTCGTGAATGGTTTGGTCGATATGGTGATTCGCCTTTAAAATTATCCCCGCCTAAATACAAAAACACCCTGCCAGAGCAGGGTGTTTTTCAAAGCCTTTAGGTCTTAATGACGTGCAGCTTTAGCTTCTTCACTTGCTTTCACAATTGGTGGTTTCACCAGTGCTTTCGGCATATCGATCAAAGCTAAAGGTAAAATCTCATCAATCGATTTCACAGCTTTGATTTCTAGGCCTTCTTTTACATTCTCAGGAATTTCCGCAAGGTCGCGAACGTTTTCCTGTGGAATGAACACCAGTTTGATGCCACCACGGTGCGCAGCAAGCAGTTTCTCTTTCAGACCACCGATACGCATTGCACGGCCACTTAAGCTGGTTTCACCTGTCATCGCAATATCTGGACGAATCGCAATACCGGTGAATGCAGATACCAGAGCAGTCGTCAGTGCCAAACCTGCAGATGGACCATCTTTCGGAGTCGCACCTTCTGGTAAATGCACGTGCACATCAGTTTCTTCAAAGCGAGACGCTTCGATACCTAACTCAGCCGCACGGGTACGAACGACAGTCATGGCAGCGGTAATCGATTCTTTCATTACATCACCAAGTGAACCGGTGGTAATGAATTTACCTTTACCAGGTACTGCTACAACTTCAATAGTCAGTAACTCACCACCCACTGAAGTCCAAGCTAGGCCGTTTACGCGGCCGATTTGAGCTTCTTCTTCCGCCATGCCGTAGTCAAATTTATGTGGACCCAAGTAGTCTGGAAGGTTACCCGCATTCACTTCAACCTGAAGATTTTTTGCTTTCTTGCTAACTGCTTCTTTCACTACCTTACGTGCAATTTTAGATACTTCACGTTCAAGGTTACGAACACCGGCTTCACGAGTATAACGACGCACAATGTCACGAATCGCTTCTTCATGCACAGTCAACTCTTTAGCACGTAAACCATTGTTCTTAATTGCTTTAGGAACAAGGTAACGGTCAGCAATATTAACTTTCTCTTCTTCAGTATAACCAGGCAGACGAATCACTTCCATACGGTCCAAGAGGGCCTCAGGAATATTCATGCTGTTGGCAGTACAGATGAACATCACTTCTGACAGGTCAAGATCCAGATCAAGATAGTGATCGTTGAACTTGTTGTTCTGTGATGGATCAAGTACTTCAAGCATCGCAGAAGCTGGATCACCACGGTAGTCTTGAGCCATCTTGTCGATCTCATCGAGCAAGAACAGCGGGTTTTTCACGCCAACTTTGGTCAATGACTGCACGATCTTACCTGGCATCGCACCAATGTAGGTACGACGGTGACCACGGATTTCAGCTTCATCACGTACACCACCGAGGGCCATACGGACAAACTCACGACCAGTCGCTTTGGCAATCGATTCACCCAAGGAAGTTTTACCTACACCTGGAGGACCAACCAGACACAGGATTGGACCGCGAAGTTTTTTTACGCGAGACTGAACCGCCAGATATTCCACAATACGGTCTTTGACATCGTCCAGACCATAGTGATCGGCATCCAGGATTTCCTTAGCTTTGTTCAGGTTAATGCTAACTTTGCTGGCTTTGTTCCATGGCGTATCTAGAATCACTTCTAGATAGTTGCGAACTACCGCAGCTTCGCTAGAGGCTGGTTGCATTGCTTTGAGTTTACGGAACTCAGATTCCGCTTTTTTACGCACATGCTCAGGCAGATCAGCTTCAGCCAGACGTTTTTCGATTTCCGCAACGTCATCTTCCGCACCGCCATTCATATCGGAAAGCTCGCGCTGAATGACTTTCATTTTTTCATTCAGGAAGTATTCACGCTGGTTTTTTTCCATCTGGCGTTTAACAGAGTCATGCAAAGTCTGTTCGATCTGCTGTTCTTCAGACTGTTGCAATAAATAAGTCATCAACTCAGTTAAATGTGCATCGAACTCGTCGTATTCCAGGAATTTCTGTTTCACTTCGATATTCAAAGGAACACGGGTCGCTACGAAGAATAACAGTTGCAACAAGTCTTCGATTTTATTCGCAGCTGCAATCAGCTCACGAGCATTACGAAGTTTTGCTTCAGCATACTGAGCGAACAGGGCACGCAGCTCCTGCAAGCGCGTAGCTTGAGTTGTTTCATCGACTGATACAGTCATTGGACTAAGTTCATGCTCAGCAGTCAAATACTCATTTTCATCAATGATGGTTTTGAGCTTGGCACGATACAGTCCTTCAATCAGGACTTTAATACAGTTTTCATCATTTTCGTGATTCACAACTTGCACAATCTTCGCGACAGTACCGTATTGATATAAGTTGTCGTGATCAATTTCTTCTGTAAGCGAATCTTTTTGCGCAACTACAAATACTAGATTGTCACTGTTACGAGCCACATCAACTGCATTGATCGATTTTTCACGACCGACAAATAGCGCAATTTGCATGTGTGGGTACACCACCACATCACGTAGCGCCAAAAGTGGTAATACACTTGGAACCTGAGGCTCTAAGGTTTCTTGATTCATAATAATTTCAGACATGGGCACTCCTAATGAGTGACAACGGTGTTGCCATGTTTTTAATAGTGATGGGTAATTTAAAAATTACAAGGGCTATAGCGACTAAATTGTATAAAAAATGACTAATTATGTGATTTTAAAATACTTATGTATTTGGAAATACATTGTTTAACGCTTAAAACGTTGTAAAAGTGTAGGCGTAAGCAGGGCATCTAGAGGCTGGTCCCAAACTTCTCGGGTTAAAGGCTGTGGTATCAGCTGAAAGTCATGTGCTAACCCCAGACGAAAAGGACGGTGCGGTGCTGTTGCCAGCGTACGATCATAATAGCCACCACCCATACCAATTCGGGTGCCATATTGATCACAAGCTAATAGTGGCATAACTAAAAGATCTAGTTTTGAGACATGCAGACCACGTGTAGCCATGGGTTCACGCATTCCCAACCGATGATGAGCAAAACGCTGGGAACGATATTGATTCTGGCTGATTTCTACCCAAGTGAGTTGCTGGTTCATATTGCAAATATTGGGGAGATAAACCCGTTTATGGTGCTTAAAGCAGTATTCAATCAGTGCCTGAGTCCGAACCTCACCGAAAGCATCCAGATAAACCCCCACAGATTTGCTTGCATGAAATTCTGGCAAAGTCTGAATCATATTTAAGATACGTTGTTGAGTCTGTTTCTGGGTAAATCGAGAGAGTTGACGGCGCTGTTTACGTAGCTGTTTGCGAAGTTCGGAAAGATTCATCGTCGTCATAAATATGGTCTTCAGGAATTTAGGGCATTGGCTTAATAAAATGCCATAACTTAAATAGAGGGTAACAACATAACGAGTATTATAGGCATCTGTATGAATTTTTAATTGAATTTTAAAAATAATGAAACATTTATGATGAGTTAATCGATCTATGTTTAGACTAGTCAATTTTTTAAAAGACGAAAAAAGGTACGAGTATAGGACGCTAAACCAGGAAAAATGCAATAAATTTAAGAATTAGAAAAGAAGATAAATGATGAAATATTTTGAGAAAAATAGAAGCACTCCGAGGATGCCGCTGCATGTCATTACCCTTGAACCCTAAAGTTCAAGGTGGACGAGACGCATACTTGCTGGGTTTCCCATACCGGATGGGCATACACTCTAAATATGCAGAACTCAATCCTAAGATTTAAATATCGGCTCAGGGGAATCTGACCCGCTGGCGAACATCTCAGAGTTAGACTAAGTATAAACGATAATGTTGATGTGGCAACTCTATGCTGTTCGTGAACTGTAAACAGTTTAGTCGAACGACCGAAGTTTAAACAAAAAACTCGATTATTCAGTTAGTTCTTCAACTTCTTCTAAAATAGTTTGTAACAAACGTTCGCAGTGTGCATATTGTTGCAGGGATTTATTCATCGTCAATACTTCCTGCATCAGTTCCAGTGCCACCATAATGATCAGTTTACTTGGTTCCATACGAGGTGCTTTACGGCGAAATTCATCGTATTTTTCATTGAGTAATTGCGCTGCACGCTGTAGTTCATCCTGCTGATCCGCAGTGGAGGCCAGACGGAAACTGTGACCCAATACCTTTAAGTCGATTGCGATTTGTTCACTCATGATGAAGTTTCCTCAGTCACTTCAGTAGGATGGGCCAATTGTTGAATTTCCTGTGCATTTTGGTCTTGGGCCGTTCCCAAAATCGCCAGACGTTGAATAATGGCTTCAACTTTAGCTTTGGCATTTTCATTTTTCTGGGTAAGACGTTCAGATTCCTGATTCAGGCGCTGAATTTCCTGCTGGGCATGACGCTGTTCCAGCAATAACTTTTCTTTCAGCACGCGCAATTCATTACGTTCAGCCAGAATTTCCTGAAAACGGTTCTTTAGATCAGTACAACTTTTTTCCAGACGGCTATAACGATCTGCTAATGCTGTAGCATCCTGGTTTAAATGCTGAAACTGGTTACGTGATTCAGTCAGTTGCTGATTGAGGTTCTGGATTTCTTGTTGTTTTTGCGCAATAAAGCTATTTTTTTGTTCAATTTGAGTTTCATGTTGCACGCTTGAAGCCTCTTGCTTCTCACGTAAACTGGTATTCTCACTTTCAAGTTGTGCAAGTCGCGTTTTTAAAACGCCAATATGCACTTGGAGACGCTGTAATTCTTCTAACATATCGAGGTCGCACAGTGTTGCAAACAAAGGTAATATATAAAGCAGTATAGAGATTGGATAAACGAATGCAAGACGATATTTCAGGTTGGTCAGAATGGTACCGCAATTTTTCTTCAATTGAAGAAATTTCTAGCCCAAGCGAACTGCATGGTTTACTTACTGGAATTGTCTGTGTTACTCAGGCACCTTCAAGTGATGAATGGGTACAGATTCTAGAAACGCTAGATGTCCCTGAACTGAATCCTGAAGCATTAGAATTGTTAACGGGTGAGGCAGAAGACATATTTCATGCGCTGTCTGAAGATGAACTGGATTATCTGCCATTACTACCAGATGATGAGCATAGCTTGGCTGAACGCGTTCAGGCTCTGGCCGACTGGTGTGCAGGCGTAGTGCTTGGTTTCGGTCTGGCCTCAGGTCATATCCGCAATGATGAAATGGAACTGATTGAACATTTACAAGATGTTGCAGCAGTTGAGTTTGAAGATTCTGATAACGATGCCGAAGGCGAAGAAAGCTATCAGGAGCTGTATGAGTTTGTTCGTCTGATTCCGGTAAGCCTGTCCGTTGGCCGCAAGAAAGTAGAGGTTGAAGAAACACCTTTATTGCAGAAATTCACGCAAAAAGCACCAGCTCCAGCTTCTGCAACTGAAGCGCAATCTGTAGTTGAAATTTTCTCACCGAAACGTCCGAGTTAAGTTCAAGCGGTTCTAGACACAAATTAAAAACGGTTCTGAAACCGGCATATTTTTTGCTGAGTCTTCTCATGAAGATGATAGTAAATTGATCTGACCCGTTTTCAGAACCAAATTTTAAATAACAGTAGCAATTGATAAGAAGTAAGGTGTAATGAAGAAACTGACTCAAGCCGATTTTCAGGAACGTCGTGACATCCTCGCAGGGGAAATGGGATTACGTAGTATCGCGATTATTGCCACCAGCCCGGTTGCCCTGCGTAATCGTGATGCAGATTATAAATACCGCGCGGACAGCAGTTTCTTTTACCTGACCGGATTTGCTGAGCCTGAAGCAGTTGCAGTCATTGAAACTTTTGATACTGAAGAAGAAGGCTATACCTATAGTCTGTTCTGCCGTGAACGTGATCGTGAAATGGAAATCTGGAATGGCTATCGTGCCGGAGTGGATGGCGCCGTTGATGATTATGAAGCGGACGAAGCTTATGCGATTGATCTACTGGATGAGGAAATCCTCACCAAGCTTCAGAACAAAGACAAGCTTTTCTACCGGATTGGGCACAATGCCGAATTTGATGCACGTGTAGCTAAATGGATTGCAACAGCCAGTGGTGAAAGCCGCCGTGGTACTTCTGCACCGGCACAGATCATGCAGCTGGATCGTATCGTTGATGAAATGCGTTTGCATAAAGATGAAAATGAAATTGAACTGATGCAGCTTGCATCTGATATTTCCGCAGAAGCGCATACACTGGCTATGCAGAAAGTTCGTCCAGGCATGATGGAATATGCTTTAGAAGCTGAACTGAATTATGTCTTTGGTAAAAATGGCTGTGTACCATCGTACAACAGTATTGTTGGTGGCGGTGAAAATGCCTGTATTCTGCATTATGTGGAAAATGATAAAGAGCTGAAAGATGGTGATTTGGTTCTGATTGATGCTGCCTGTGAATATCAGTTTTATGCTTCGGACATTACCCGTACGTTCCCGGTCAATGGTAAATTCAGCGTGGAACAAAAAGCTTTATATAATGTTGTGCTAGATGCACAGATTGCTGCCATCAATGCAGTTCAAATCGGGAATTCTTATAAAGAGCCGCATAATGTGGCGGTTCGCATTCTGGTTCAAGGTTTACTTGATCTGGGGATTATGCAGGGAGATCTTGAGGAAATTATCCAGACGGAAAGCTTCCGCCAGTTCTATATGCACGGTACTGGGCATTGGCTCGGTATGGATGTACATGATGTAGGTACATATAAAGTCAACGGTGAATGGCGTGCATATGAAGAAGGTATGGTCGTGACCGTTGAGCCGGGTCTTTATATTGCGCCAGATGATGAAACTGTAGATGCTAAATGGCGTGGTATCGGAATCCGGATTGAAGATGATGTGGTTGCTACCAAAAATGGCCCACTAGTGCTAACTGCAAAAGTTGTGAAAACCGTGGAAGATATTGAAGCCTTAATGGCCAAAGCCCATGCTGCTTAAATAAAAGATATAAAAAAGCCGGTGATCTCACCGGCTTTTTTATATAGTAGAAAGTTAAAAATGTATTCGTGAATGATAGTAATTTTTTAATTTATTGATATTAAAATGAATATTTATAAAATTTTAAGAAAAAATGGATTAATTTCTTAGGCAAGAAGTTATCCAATAGCTAGACAGAACAAAGATACTATCGAGAAACATGCAAGACTTTTACTTACGTTAATCGCGACTTATTCAAATAAAATTAACTTTGTTAAAATTGAGAATTATAAGATGACAGGAATTCAACACAGCAATTGAGTTTTTAGCATCAAAGCAACATATTAATTCCGATTTCATTCTCATACTTGACCTGTTCCTTAAATAAACTCAAAGAAGAGCAGGAGAAAAATGATGAGACTAAATACGCTTGACTGGATTGCTTATGCTTTAGCGATTATTGGTGGCATCAACTGGGGTCTGGTTGGTGCGTTTAACTTTGATTTAGTCGCTGCCATCTTTGGTGAAATGAGTGCACTATCTCGAATTATCTATGTATTGGTTGGTTTGTCTGCCTTGTATCTGATCTATACTGGTACAAAATTGGGTCGACGTGATGTACATCATGAGTCTCAAGCTCGAGTAGTACGTTAACTGACTAAAAGTTAATTGAAGTCATTTATATTTTTTTTAATTAACTGATTTCTATAACAGATCAGTTAATCTAAAAGATATAAAGGACATTTAACAGAAACGGAGCTTAAGCTCCGTTTTCCATTTCTAAATTAGTCAACCTATATAAAATTTTAAATCGATAAAAACCGTATAAAGTGATCAAAAAATATCTATAAGTTTTTTCTATCGACCGGATAAAAATACCTAAAGAAGTTAAATGGTTCTTTGCCTAATTTAATTAACCTTTTTTCTAAAACTAGATACGTAATAGAGCCTGCCAAGATCGAAGAGGTAATAAGTATAGAGCTAAATAGGTAAGGGTTTAATATATTGAGTTTGTTTAAAACCATAGCAACTGGGCTTAAAGTAAAAGGATGAATCAAATATAAAGAGTAAGATGAATCTCCAAGATGATTAAAGAATCTTAAAATTAGTGATTTAGTTTCTGTGATTAAGTCTTCTAAAGCTACGCATCCAACAAAAATGAAAAACATTGGGATCCCGATTTTTAATGATCTCAAGGTGATGAAATCAGGTAATTTATAAAAGTTTTGATAGGTTAGTACGGAAGCCCCGACAAGAATCATAAATATAGACATTAATCGGGAAAGGTTAGTATTTTTTATAATGATAAATGCCAGAACGCCTAAAGCGAATTCAAGCAAAAGATTATGGGTTAAAAATATCAGAAATTCAGATTTAGGTTGGAGTATTAAACCTATAGCCACAATAACTGAAAAATATAGAATGATGAAAAGATATTTATATAAATCTTTTAATAAAAAAATCAGGAAAAATGAAAATATAAAATAATAATAAAATTCGTAACTTAAGGTCCATCCATTATTAATTAAAAATTTACTGCCATTCGGAATTAAAAAGAAGGATTCCAAAATTCCTGTTTCACCACCAGATGAATTTATAAGATTGGGAGAAACCAGAAATACGATTAAAGCAAAAAAACTGAGAACCCAATAAAGAGGAATGATTCTGATAAATCGGTTTCTCATGAAATTTAGAAAATTAACTTTTTTATTATATGTTGTATAACACATAATAAAGCCAGAGATTATGAAAAATAAATCAACGCCAGAACCACCTATGTGATACCACTGAAGCGTATCAACATTGTATTGTTGTCCTTTAAAGGAGGTATGACTTATAACTACCATTAAGGCAGCAATCCCCCTAAGAAATTGCACTGAATAAAGCATAGTTATTATTTTATTAAAGTATTTAATTTAAACTACCATACTCAATGTTTGTCTAACAAATATACTTAGTGAAAGACCGTGAATATTACTAATTATTTAATCTAAAATCATTACGGTTGGTTTTATATAAAAGTAGCCGTATTTTACGGGAACTCAAATATTCACTAGAGTTTAGAAACTGGTAAAAAATGAATTTTTTATTAATTATTATTATTTATTAACCGACTTAAAATATGTTTCAAAATTTTAATAAAAAGTAAAAGTACTCAGCTTAATAAAAGAAATTCCAGAAACCATTGATGAATTAATTCAAAGATCACGTATACATTATTAACTTCACACCAAAATTTGGGAATTTTCTATAAGTAGATGAAAGATATAGGTAGTAGTGATTGCTAAGATTTCTGTTTAGAAACTTCAGTATCATCTTCAAATTTTTAATCATTAAATAATAAAAAACCCCGGCATCCTGCCGGGGTTCTTTGTATGGGTTAGCTTGGTATAACTCCTGTCGTACCTTACTGTCCTTGTGCTTATCTATTGTTATTCTTATGTGGAACTCCCTGTTCCTGATGTAATCATCATATGAAAATTCATTTAACTAAAATAGAGGTAAAGAACTTGAATAGCTGTAAGTCAAAGAGTACAAGGTTGATTATTAAATAGGCATGTTTTTTGTATCATTTAGAAATTAAAAACAATTACCCTTTAAAAATATTTTGAGAAAAGAGGAAGAATGTACATACTTAATAAGTTGCTTGAGCTCGACTTGGTTGTCGTTTCAAAATTGAATAGAGTGACTCATTTAATCCTTTCCTTCATCTTTGCTAGTGGATTTGTAGCAGTTGCACTATTGATTGAGAACAAATCGCTGATTTACAT
This sequence comes from Acinetobacter sp. YH16031, assembly GCF_013417335.1. Lineage (NCBI taxonomy): Bacteria > Pseudomonadati > Pseudomonadota > Gammaproteobacteria > Moraxellales > Moraxellaceae > Acinetobacter > Acinetobacter sp. YH16031. Next base: position 65,721 of record NZ_VPED01000011.1, on the reverse strand, counting down.
TTTTGCTGGCTTGCTGATGTTCTGGCAAAGATAACTGGTGCTCAAATTACATGAGCATTTAGAAAGTAAAAAACGGATACTTGATGGCAGATCTCAAATAGCAAAATTTTGAAGCTTTTTAATATAGAAATATTTGGAAAATGCGTGTTAAAAGCAAGTAGCTGAATTTATATAAAAATTTATTTTATTTTTCAAGTTATTTTACTATTCGATAAATTATTTTGTATCTGATCATAGAAAATTTTTATAAAATCAGTTATATATATTAAACAGAAAAATATTGAGTAATGTACATAATCTAAAATATTGAGGTAGACAATGAGCGACGCAAGACTTTTATATGTTAGTAAGTTGTATGATTGCGAAGATCCAATGAATGATCTATTCAATATTCTGACAGAAGCGTTGAATTTCAATTCACGTAATGCGATTTTTGGGGCTCTGTATTATGGAAATGGTTACTTTGTTCAATGTCTGGAAGGAGATAGGAACAAGATTGAAGATCTGTTCTATAAAAAAATCTTGAAAGATCCTCGACATAAAAATTGTGAAGTTCTGTATTTTGAAGATGTGAATGACCGTCTCTTCTCAGACTGGCATATGAAATATGCCAATATCCATCAGGATATTCTTGGATTCTTTGCCGAACATAATCTGGATGAATTCAATCCTTATACCTTGAATGCCGAGACCATTCCTCAATTTATACAGATATTGGCAAGTTTGAATGACCATGCCTATACATTGAAAGCAAGTTAATTCTTACATCATCATGCGATATAAGCTAAAGCTCTGTATCGCATGATTTTTTAGAATGAGCATTTACTTTAAATGAGTTAAATAAAAATATTTTATAAATTCAAAAACATAAATATGGCTAATTCAAAAAATTATATTCAGATCTCATCTTTATCATTACATACCAAGCCAAGCTTTTTAAACCTAACAATCAGTGCAAAATTCTTCTGCTATTTATCAGGCAGATGATACTTCTGTATTTTGAAAAATTTAAGTAGGACGTTGAGGTGAGCTATAAATTAACCACAAGCAGACTTCGCTTCGAAACCGCAACCTAATTTATTATAAAAAAGAAATTTTTTAGGCTAATATAAAATTCATCATGATTATAAGTATCTATATATAGGTACGCCATTGAAAGGATTACAGCATGCAACAAGAAGTCATCATTGTCGGTGGTGGTATGGTCGGCTTGAGTCTCGCGCTGATGTTGGCCAAAACCAATATTGCAGTCAAACTTTTGGAAGCGATCAAATATCCAGATTATGATGATGTAAACCTTGCACCCTATCATTCCAGCTTTGATGCACGTAACAGTGCCTTATCACGCCGTAGTGTACAGATTTATCAGGAACTTGGGCTTTGGGATGCCTTGCAGGAACATGCAACGCCGATTCTTGAAGTGAATATTACTGAGCAGGGCAGTTTTGGTAAAGCGCGCTTAATTGCAGAACAAGAAAAAGTCGAAAGTTTTGGTCAGGTCATTGAAAATGCCTGGCTAGGTCGTGTGCTATTAACTCAAGTCAAAAAAGAACCTTTAATTGAACTGATTGATGGGGTTCAGGTCAGCTCTCTGACTCAAGATGCTGAGTTTGCTTATCTTGAAGCACAACGTGGTGATGCTTTATTGAAACTTCAATCCAAAGTGGTGATTGCTGCTGATGGGCGTGATTCTTTCTGTCGTAAAGCGCTCGGTATTGGGGCTTCAGAGCATGACTATGATCAGGTCGCCATTGTCACTACCGTTCAAACCTCTAAACCGCATAATCATGTCGGCTTTGAACGCTTTAGCCACCTAGGACCATTAGCCTTATTACCACTTCCAGGTGAATATCGTCGTTCTGTGGTCTGGCCTGTGAAAAAAGGCACGGAAGGAGAATGGCTGGGTGAAGAAAATGACCAGCATTTTCTGAATGCCTTACAAGAAACCTATGGCGATCGTGCCGGTAAATTCCAGAAAACAGGTAAGCGCTTCAGTTTTCCATTATCCCAAGTATTAGCAGAAAAACAGGCTGTGGGGCGTGTGGTCTTGATGGGAAATGCTGCACATACGATTCATCCAGTAGCCGGTCAGGGTTTTAACCTGTGTATGCGAGATGCGCATGTACTGGTACGTTACCTGAAAGAGCAGCAGTCGCAAGGCGCAGACTTAGGTGATGCAGCAGTATTACAGGATTATGAAAAATCCCGTTTGAATGACCAGCAAAGAGTGATCAAGTTCTGTGATTCAGTCGTACGTGGTTTTAGTAATCAGAATCCATTCTTGAAACTGATCCGCAATACCGGACTGATTGCTTTTGATACCATTCCTGGTATCAAGCCACTGGTCGCTAACTATGCCATGGGGTTAAAAGCATGAGTCTGAATCCAAGTTCTGATGTATTAGATGTCGTAATTGTAGGTGGTGGCTTGGTCGGTGGCCTGACCGCTTTATTACTTGCTCAAGGTGGTGTGCAAGCGACTGTTCTGGATGCTGCGCCTATTCTGGATGCAGACAAAACTTTAAGCGTAGCCAATCCGCGGGTTTTGGCTTTAAGTCAGGCGACCATTCATTTATTAAAAACTGTAGGTGTGTGGGACAAACTTGCACGTCAGCAGCCATATACTGGAATGCAGGTCTGGAATAAAAATGGCTACGGTGAAATTAACTTTGGTCATTCTTCAGAAAGAACACCTTCTGTAGAGCAGGCGCTAGGCTCGATGGTAGAACCGAGTATCCTGAATCTGGCCATTCAGCAAAAGATGCTTGAAGAGGTGCAAGATTACCGCACACAGGTCAAAGTTAACCGGGTTGAACGTGGAGTAGATGTCTGGATCATTCATCTGGCAGATGGCACCCAGCTCAAAACCAAGCTAGTCATTGGTGCAGATGGTGCGAATTCCTTTGTCCGTGGGCAAGCCTTTATTGATATTGATGTGCTGGATTATAAACAGGCTGGAATCAGCTGTGCGATTAGAACAGTCCAGCCACATCAGCATGTGGCCCGTCAGATTTTTCTTGAAACCGGTCCTTTGGCTTATTTGCCAATGGCAAGTCTTAAGGAAGAAGAGCAAGGCCACTGGCAATCTATTGTTTGGACATTACCTGATGATTATGCCGATGAATATGTGGCATTATCAGATGCTGACTTTACTCAACTATTGACCCGTGAAAGCTATCATATGCTTGGCGAAGTGCTGGAGGCGACACCGCGAGCGAAATTCCCACTCAAAGCTCGTGCTGCACAGCAGTATGTACAAGATGGCTTGGCGCTGATTGGTGACGCTGCGCATGTGATTCATCCGCTCGCTGGACAAGGGGTTAATATCGGCTGTCTGGATGCTGCTGTACTTTGTGATGTGTTGCTGCATGACAAAGCGCGTGGAGTATGGGCTCATGAACAGACCTTGAAACGTTATGAGCATCGCCGTAAAGGCCAGAATGATGCGATGATGCATAGCATGTCGGCGATTGGCTGGGTGGAAACTACACAGCTTTTCCCGGTGGTGTGGGCACGTAATTTCGGGCTGAAACAGGTAGAGCAGCAGGCAGTCCTGAAAGATGCATTCATGGCTCAGGCGAATGGTTTAAGTTTACTCAAAGATACACGTTATTCAGCCTAGCAGCCGAATGTAAATTTTTTAAACAAACATCTATAAAGAGTAACCATTTTGTTTAAAAAAGATACGATTTTTTGAAAATTAGGGCTAGGCGAAGACCAAAGAGATTGCTAAATTTCAGTTAATTTAAAGCTTGGTTCAATAGATAAAAGCGAAGCCATTTGTGGGGAGAGCAAAATGACAGACGTAAATGATTATGATGATGTAGAAGATCCTGTAATCGACGACGATGAAGCAAAAGCAGCAGAAAAAGGCGCTGCAAGTAGCGAAGAAGTTGTGAATGATACAGATGTATTGGAAGCTGAAACTTTGACTGTAACTGCTAAGCAGAAAAAACGTCAGGCACTAGAAGATGAAATTGCGGCTTTTCTGGCAAGCGGTGGCCGTATTACTGAAGTTCCAGCTGATGAATCTGTTGCAAGAGAATAATTGCACTTAATATTAGTGAATAAAAAAACACCACATTGATTGTGGTGTTTTTTTATGGATAAAGAAAAATTAATCGTTGGCTGAAGTCAGTTCCAGAGCACGTTGATAGGCAATTTTTTTCTTGATCCCGGTCAAATCTGCAGCCAGTTGTGAAGCTGCTTTGACAGACAGGTCTTGTAATAAACGCAGTAACAATTTATCCAGTTTTTCCTGATCCAGATCTTTCTCTTCGATAGAACCACCAATCACCAGTACGATTTCACCTTTTTGCTGGTTATGGTCATTGGCAACAAATTCGACCAGTTCACCCAGTGGCATTTTCTTGATGGTTTCAAAGGTCTTGGTAATTTCACGGGCAAAACCGACAGGACGCTCTGCACCGAATACCGCTGCCAGATCTTTAACACATTCCAGAATGCGGTGTGGCGCTTCATAGAAAATTAAGGTTTGGGTTTCATCTTTAAGTTTTTCCAGAGTCAAGAGTCGCTGAGTTTGTTTAGACGGTAAAAAGCCTTCAAAGCTGAAACGGTCACTCGGTAAACCTACTGCGCTTAAAGCGGCAATTGCAGCACATGCACCCGGCACAGGAACCACACGAATGTTATGTTCTTGCGCAGCACGGACAAACTTGAATCCTGGATCGCTAATCAGTGGTGTGCCAGCATCACTGATTAATGCCATATCTTCACCATTGAGCAGGCGTTGAATCAGCTGATCAATCTTGTTGCTTTCATTATGTTCATGACAGGCTGTCAAAGGTGTTTGAATATTAAAGTGTTTAAGTAATTGTGCAGAAGTTCGTGTATCCTCAGCTGCAATAAGACTCACCGATTTCAATACATTAATTGCACGATAACTAATATCATCTAAGTGCCCGATTGGAGTCGCGACAACAAATAACTGAGCACTCATAGGTTTCTCCATGTGGAATAAATCGAATAATAAAAAATGGAAGATTCAAAATAAAATTTTGGGCTTGGGGTTACTGGCCTGCGTCAGCAGCGTACAAGCAGAAGTGCTGATTATTCTACCTGAAAGCGGCCCCTTGGCGCGAGCCGCTTCGAGTATCAAGCAAGGATTTCTCAGTGCATATACAGCGTCCGGACAGAAAGTACCATTGAAATGGGTCAATTCAGATCAGAAAAAAATCTCTCAACTACTCAAACAACATGTCAGTAAAAAGACGCAAATGGTGATTGGTCCTTTAGCACGTCAGGATGTAGAGCAACTGGTGCAAACTAAACCCAAGATTCGTACACTGAGTTTGAATGAAAGTAGTCTTACAGCGCCAAATATCTGGCAATTTAGCCTGTCGAAAAAAGAAGATGCGGCTGCTTTACAGAAGCAGATTGCGCTAGATGGGATTCAGCAACTCTTTGTGCTGCGTCAACCAGGCAGTGAGTCAGAACATGAACTTTTGTTAATGTCTTTACTCAGTCAGAGTGAGCTGCAACTGGAAATGATCGAGAAGCCACCATTTTTTCTGAAGAGCAAGCAGGGGATCCTATTGCTCGGCAATGCAGACTGGCTGGCATCCTTATATGGTTTGGGACATAAACGGATTTATACAGTCGCGAATGCAATTAATGAACAGCATGCTCCGCCACGAGGCATCAAGTTCTGTGATGTGCCGGTACTTTATTTTGCTAACTGGCCTGATGTGATGCAGGCTTATCAACAGGCACCGGTAAATATGGCCTATCAGCGCTTGATTGCTTTTGGTGGCGATGCCTGGCAAATCACCCAGTATTATTTAAACAATAAAAAAATACGCAATATTGAATTCCAGGGTCGTACTGGAATGATTCGGGTATCGGATCAGGGCATACAACGTACACCATCCTGTTTTCAGCAAAGTGCCAAAGGTCTCAAGGCACTATAAAGGTCAGCGATGCAGAAACAATTAGGTATATGGGCAGAACAACAGGCTGCGCAATTGATGCAACAACAAGACTTTCAGCTCATTGCCAGAAACTGGCATAGCCGCTATGGTGAACTTGATCTGGTCATGCAGCGTGAGCAGGAACTGGTCTTTGTCGAAGTAAAAGCACGAGCTAAAACGGGTTATGCATTGGCTTTTGAATCTATTTCCTCTGCCAAGCAACGAAAAGTCCTACAAACGGCTGTATGTTTTATTCAAAAAAATCCACAGTTTGCACATTATTACTATCGTTTTGATGTGATTTGTTTTGATTTTAATCGGTATTTTGCAAAAACCATACAGCATGATTTTTCTCAATACCCTTATGATCTGCACTGGTTTGAAAATGCTTTTACTTTTGATCAAGAGTTTATTAATCTTTGAATAAAATAAGATCTGATGCGGCAGATAAAATTTGCAGCATCATGGGAAAGTTCAAGTATGATGAAGAACATCTGGCCTTGAAAAAACAGATTATTATATTGAAATAAGACTGATTAAAATTAAGGAGTCTTGCTGAGTGGTTAAGCGTATTGCAATAACAATGCTGTGTGTCGCAAGTTTGTCGGGTTGTGCCAGCTTTATTTCTAGCGGTACTGGTACGGCTCCTGTAGGTACCGAAAATGGAGCTCGGACGCTAGGACAGGTATTTATCGATTCTTCTATTGTACGTACTGCAAAAATTAATCTTTATAAACTGGATTCACGTTTTAAACAGTCAAGGGTCAATATTGAAAGCTTCCATGGTAATGTCCTGTTGACCGGGCAGGTGCCGGATGCGCATCTCAAGCAATTGGCAGAAGATAATGTCAAATCCATGAGTGATGTCAGAGCGGTGCATAACTTTATCACTGTGGGTAACCAGAGCAGCTACACTACGATCATGCAGGATACCGCCGTGACGGCGAATACCCGTGGTTTGATTATGAAAGCACCGGTGGTGTCTGACAGCAAAGTGCATGTGCATACTGAAGATGGTGTACTGTATGTGATGGGACGTCTGAACAGTGCTGAAATCGATGACCTGAATCAGGTGCTGCAACAAGTGGGGAATATCACGAAAATTGTCACGCTCATCGACAACGTGGATCAGCGCTCTGGTTATAGTACTAACCAGAATTTTGCAGCGCCTGCATCTTATGCACAGTCGGGTGTTGAACAGACTCCAGTCGCCATCGATCCTGATACAGTTGAACCGACCGATGTTCCATAAGGTCAGTCAATTTAAAACGCAGCTGTCAGATCAGATCCTTGAAGTCCAACAACGTTATAAAGATTTCCGGATCTATGATTTTGGCAGTTATGCGCTGAACCGGTTAACTCCCAAACAGGGTTATAGTGTTGAAACCCAGTTAGCCTATGGCTTAAAAGCCCGTCAACGTTTTGATCTGTTTTTAAGCCATCAGCCATTAGCACATCGCCCCCTGATTATCTTTGTCCATGGTGGTGCCTGGCTGCATGGTGATAAAAAGGATTACCACTTCATCGGCGAGGCCTTTGCCAAAGAAGGTTATGATGTGGTGGTGATGAATTATCATCTAGCGCCTGAACATATTTTCCCGATTTATATTAATGACCTGCATTTATTGCTAAATCATTTGCAGCAGCATGCAGACCAGTTAAATGTTTCTACGGAAAATCTGGTCTTGATGGGGCATTCAGCCGGGGCATTTAATGTCATGTCAGCGCTATACCATCCACAAAAGGCCATGATTGAGCGGGAACAGATCCGCGCCATTATTGGACTGGCAGGTCCTTATCATTTTGACTATAAAGATGATCCGATCTGTGCCGATGCTTTTGACCAGTCGATTCCGTATCAGCAGGTCATGCCATATTATTTTGTGGAAAATACCTCCACCAAACATTATCTGTTCATGGCAGAGCGGGACAATATTGTCGGTCATTTCAACAGTCAGGATCTGGACCGGGTTTTAAAAGACCATGGCAATCATAGTGAGCTGATTACCATTCCGAAACTGGGTCATATTACGATGATCGGTTCATTGTCCAGTTTGTTTAGCCGGTTCTTCGAAACCAAGCCGCGCGTAATGTGGGCGCTAGAAGACGCTTTTAAATGAAGATCTGTGATCGTGGTAATTCCCACAAAAAAAGCCTGGTATGAAAACCGGGCTTTTTAAATTTTTTATTCAAAGCCATTCGTAGGTATCATCTGCGACTGGTGTGCCTTGAGTCACATGCATGATCATGGCATGGGCAATACTGCCTTTAAATGGAATTTCCGGCAGCTGATCAAATTTGAAGAATTTCGCGTCGCTAATTTCTTCTTCCTGCAATTGCAGCTCACCACCCGCATATTCTGCTTTAAATGCAATCATCAGATTACTCGGGAAGGGCCACGGCTGACTAGCCAGATACTGAATATTTTTCACTTTCAAGCCGACTTCTTCTAGCGTCTCGCGGCGTACCGCTTCTTCAAGCGTTTCCCCAACTTCGACAAATCCGGCAATCAGGCCATACATCTGGCTTTTGGTATTGCGTGCATTTTTAGCTAGCAAAATTTCATCTTCAGCACGGGTAATCACGGTAATCACACAAGGCTGAACCCTTGGATACTGACGATAATGGCAAACTGGGCAAACCATGGCGTATTCAACAGCATGGGCTTCAGTCGGGGTGCCGCAGTGGCTACAGAACTTGTGATTCCGGCGCCATTCTAATAGTTGCACAGCACGGCTGGCCTGTTCAAATTGCTGAACATTCCAAAACTGTAATAATTGACGGATTGGAACCAGTTGCAAGCCTTCAGGAATTGGCTCATCTGGAAGAAGATCACGGGCAATCACCTGATCACCCGGATTCAGCAGCAAATCGCTTGCCAGAGCTTCAACTTGAGGCAGTTGAAAGTGTTGATCGACCAGCAGCTGTTGCTGCTGGAAAATATAAGCAAGTGATAATTTTTTAGACATTAGGCAACGATTTTCAGTTTCTCACTACTGTCTAATGCTACCTTAAACATGGACTGTAATACAGGCTGTTTGTTCTTTAAGTTGTCGATCATCATGTCGGCACTAGCCAATGCATCCAGCGCATGATGAATTTCTGCCGGTGTTAATGCAACCGACTGTTCAATACGGTTTTTGATAAACAGGGCAGTTGTATTGAATGCAGCTTTCACATGTTCAGCATTCAGGAACAGCATAGCACCGCCAATTTCACAGAACTGGATTGGTACAGGTTCGAGTTTGGCCAGGTCCTGATCCTGCAGATAATCAGTCAGAATCTGGCTAGATAATTCAATCAGTGCCTTGGTTTCATTCAACAAAGCGTTATGTGCTTCGTCCAGACGATCCAGCGAGATATTCATGTTATTCACACGTAGCTGCAAGCGGCTCGAAGTATGATGGCGCTCCAATACACCAATCGAGTTCATCGCGGATAGAATTACATTCATCAATTGTTGGGCAAAAGACTCATCTTTCAGAATATCTGCCTGGCTGAGTGAAGCTGCCTGACGGTTTAAGTCATGATAGGCTTCATTCAGATTCAGAACCTTGAAGATATTGGCCAAGCTATTCAGCTGAGTCTGGAGTTCCTGTGTCTTTTCAGGTGTCATGTGCTGATAGTTGTATTCGATATCATTGCGGATCTGGGTCATTTCCGCAGTCACCAGTTCGCTAATGGTATGCATGGTTTCGAAGTCCGGACCATATAAGTGACGGCTGAACACCTGAAGTTGCATATCTGTCAGTAGATCATCACCAATATTCAGCTGGCTACGGATTTGCTGTGCAGTTGCATCTTCCTGACTGATACATAGGCTTAATACATTTGCCAGATCAGATAGAGAGGCTTTGAAGCTCTCGGCTGAACTAAAGTACTGCGCCATGTTGCGTTCAATACTGATTAAAGTACGTAAACGTGGTTCATTGATGAGCAGGTGATCAATATTATCAAAAGCAACATGCACCAGATGCCAGTATTGCTTGCTTGGATGACTTGCTGAAAGGCCTGCCAGATAAGTACCGACCAGTTTGATCGCTTGCAGGTCCATCTCGCTTTCTTCCTGTTTTAGCAGTTTGTTAAGAGACAGCTTGTACAGGCGTTGCACATATTTGGATTTTTCCAGACCTGGTACTTGGGGTAACTGGAAGTCTGGGGTAATCAGGTCAAGCAAAGGTTCAAGATGCTGACCTTCAGTGGTTAATGGTTTACCAAGCGCAAGTTCCAGACGGTTCAGGGTATCGAGCAGGAACTGCGGAATTTTCACTTCACGTAAGCAGATAAATTCGATATAGCGTTTTAGCATGGTGGTGCCTTCACTCAATGCAATTACATCCTGAGTGTTGACCTGCGCCGGATCCCCCATAATCTTGCGCATCAGTTCTGCTGAATATTGTGCAATTTGTGCCAGATTCGGCATATCAATCAGTGCCAGTACCTGTGCACATTGTTCGAACTGATTTAATGCATCGTCAATGCCAAAAGGTAAAGTCTGATCTTCTACCAAGGTGCTTACTGCTGATTCGACTAACTTGATCGAGTTATCAACCTCATTTTTTATTATCAGTAAAGCTGTTGGATCAAAATGTATAGAGGTTTGGTAAGACATGGATCTGCACCTTTCCTTGAGTATTATCTATATATGAGCCCCGCTTTATCGGACGGGGCCTCTTTGGAATTACTATAACTGAAGAACTGTATTTTAAAAGCGAAATTACTGCTTGAAATTTAGATTTTATTTGGCAAAAAGGCAAGGCGTTCCATGCTTTTCTTCAAATTGTTTGACCCATTTCTCATGTTCGGCAAGTTCTTCATCTGATGGAAGAATCACAGGTAATTCAATTTCGATTTTTACAGTGCCTGAACTGCCGCCTTGTTCTTCGGTATGTGACAGGGCATCCATATCAAAAGAGACTTGTCCACCGGTCATGGTCAGATAAACATCGGACAGAATTTCCGCATCGAGCAAGGCACCGTGGAAGGTACGGTCACGCTGTGGAATTTCATAACGACGCACGAGGGCATCCAGGGAGTTTTTCTGTCCCGGATGCTTGGACTTGGCCATTGCCAGAGTATCGGTCACTTCACAAACTTCAGAAAGCGCGACAAAGCCTGCACGCTTGAACTCCATATCCAGGAAGTTCATATCGAAGGTCGCGTTATGCGCAATAATTTCGGCACCTTGCAGATAGTCAAACAGTACCTGTGAGATTTCTTCAAACAGCGGCTTGTCTTGCAGGAACTCGTCGGTAATACCGTGTACATTCACCGAATCGCCAACCGGTTTTTTCGGATTGATATAAATATGGATTGAGCTGCCGGTAAGTTTCCGGTTAATCATCTCAATCGCACCTACCTCAATGATCCGGTCACCATCCTGATAATAGAAACCGGTGGTTTCAGTATCCAGAATCAATTGACGAGGGCCATGCAGCTCTAAGGTCGGCGGTGTAATCACAATTTGCGGATGTAGTTCGGTTGAATCTGAAGTGACTGAAGTAAACTCATCGGTATTTTCAGTTGTTTCTAAATTTTCAGTCTGTTCCATTTCTTCTTCGGCCATTTCCATGCTCTCTTCGAGTTCTTCTTCACTATCGACAAGATCCAGCCCGAAAGGGTCGTCTAGAAGCCAGTCAGGTTCAGATTTTTTTTTATTTTCAGTGATTGCAGTAACTGATTTGGATTTTTTTAAGGTTTCATCTGCGCCCTGATTGGCCAGTTGATCGGCCATTTCATTGCCAGGATGTCCAGCATGGCCTTTTACCCAGTGCCATTCAATATCGCGGCCTTGGCAGGTGGCATCCAGTTTTTGCCATAGATCTGGATTTTTAACGTCTTTCCAGTTTTTCTTTTTCCAGCCATGAATCCATTCGGTAATGCCTTGTTTGACGTAATTGGAATCGGTATAAATGACCAGCTTGGCATCTTTTGGACAGTACTGAATGCCTTCGATCGCTGCGGTCAGCTCCATGCGATTATTGGTTGTATGATCTTCGCCACCGCAAATTTTGTGTTCCTGCTGTTCGGTAATTATGTACGCACCCCAACCGCCTAAACCCGGGTTGCCGCGACAAGCGCCATCAACATATAGCGTGATAGTGTGAGACATAAATTAAAATCCGATCAAAAAAGAACTTGCTGAAGCGGATATTGTATAACGCAAATACGCTTGATGCGTCTAGATGCACCAGTTTTTTTAATTTCTTGTAACATTTAACGTGAAATCGGGGTAAATTAATGCCTTGTGTCCACGACATGCTTCACTACAATGGCATATCTAAAAAATAAATTTATATACGAATTGTTTGGATTTCTTTATGTATAAACCAACCGCAATTTTGTGGCAGCCTGCATTACCAACATTTTTAAAATTTTCTGTACTTGGAACGGCACTCGCTTCCTTGGGACTGACGGGCTGTTCTTCTACACAAAGTGCGACCCAAAAAGCGTCAAGCAAGCAGGTTGGCTCACAATATCTAGATGCAAGCAGTTTGGATGGGCTGGAAGATTTACTTTCTGCAACGGATATGCGTGCGGTTGAAGGTGACCGTTTACTGATTTTGAAGCATGGTGATATCTGGAAACGGATGACCGTTGGTTTCAAGATGGATCTGAATACCTGGAATCCGCGTATTGATGCACAGCGTGGCTGGTTTATTTCCCGTCAGCCGTATCTGGACCGCCTGAGTGCCCGTGCATCGCGTTATCTCTATTATACGGTGAAAGAAGCAGAGCGCCGTGGCATGCCTACAGAGCTGGCTTTATTACCGATTATTGAAAGTTCTTATGACCCGGCGGCGACCAGTAGTGCAGCAGCGGCAGGTTTATGGCAGTTTATTCCGAGTACCGGCCGTATTTATGGTTTGAAACAAACCTCACTTTACGATGGCCGTCGTGATGTGGTGGAATCGACCCGTGCGGCTTATGAATTCTTGGGTAGCTTATATAACCAGTTTGGTTCGTGGGAATTGGCTTTGGCCTCTTATAATGCCGGTCCAGGCCGTATCCAGCAGGCAATTAACCGTAATAAGGCTGCAGGCTTGCCTACCGATTACTGGTCCTTGAAACTGCCTCAGGAAACCATGAACTATGTACCGCGCTTCCTGGCAGTTGCACAGATTGTGAAAAATCCGGGTACTTATGGCGTGAGTTTGCCACCAATTGCCAACCGTCCTCACTTCCGTGAAGTGACTGTGGGTGCAGCCAATTTAAATGAGATTGCATCGATTACGGGTTTAAGCCGTGCTGAACTGTATCAGCTTAACCCGGGACATCGTGGTGACCGTATTGATCCTGAAAGTCCACGCCGTATTTTGATTCCGGCTGACTTAAGTCCATCGATTGATGAAAAACTGAAAAAACTGCAGTCGAGCTCAAGCGGCTTATGGGCAGGTACTGTCAGTAACTCGCCTAAAACGACCACTACAGTAGCTCCAAAGCCAGCTGTAGCACCAGCATCAACCAGTACCACCATCGTACCTGCCAAGCAGACACCACCGGTGCTTGCCACTACGACTGCTAAGACTGCAACAGCGACCAAAGCTCCAACTACGACAACAACATCTAAACCAACTACGACTACACCAGCAGCAATTTCTACCACGACGACACCAAATTTAACTGCACAAACCACCAAACGGGTCAGCACACCACGTGGTTCCGAAGCACTTGCTGAATTTGCTGCAAAAAGTGAATTGCCTATTCCAAGCGCGCCACGTATTCCGGTTGCTGTGACGCCAGTTGCTTCGGTGAAGCCTATCCAGGTCGAGCCACCAATTACCGCAGCTGAACGTCAGCAAATCCAGAAAGTGGTGTCAGCAGAAGAAATTAATAAAACTGTGGATGAGCTTTTACAACCTGTAGCGACTGCGGCTGAACAGGCACAGGTCATTGAAGAGCTGAAAGCACTGGCACCTGCAGGCACAGAAATTGTTGACCCTTATGATGGCAAGATCAAACTGACTGCAATTCAGACCAGTCAGTCTATTGCCGAGCAGCAGGGTAAGGAGCTGACCAAAGGATTCTCGTATCCGAAAGAAGTCGCTGTAAACACCAGTGCAGATTCAGTTGAAGCTCGACTCAATCAGGGCAAAAACTATGTAAAAACTGATTCAGAAGTCGTGGTTGTGGCACCGAAAGGTAAGCGCAGTACCTATAAGGTTTTACCGGGTGATAACCTGGCATTGATTGCAGCCAAAAATGGCGTGAACTGGCGTGATGTCGCGAAATGGAACCAGATTGATCCAAACTCTACATTATATGTGGGCACCACAATTTATCTCTATGATGCCAAGCCCGTGCAGGAAGCACCGAAAGCTAAAGAGAAACCGGAAAGCTATGTGGTTCAGGCCAATGATTCTTTGACCAGCGTTGCCAGCCAGTTCGGCCTGAGCGTTAAACAGTTGGCTGATTATAATGATCTGAGTACGACCAGCGGTTTATTTGTTGGGCAAAAGCTTTCCCTGAAAGAAAGTGCCAGCAAAGCGAAAGCTGAAGACAGTAAAAAAGCCGAAACTGCCAAAGTTCAGACCAAGTCCTATACCGTTAAACGTGGTGAGTATCTGAAACTGATTGCAGATCGCTACGCATTGTCGAATGCAGAACTTGCTGCACTAACTCCGGGTTTAACTGCGGGTAGCAGTTTGATGGTCGGACAGAAGATTAATGTTCCTCTTAATGAAGTTGAAGAACTGACTGCGAGCAGTAAGAAAACCGAAAAAGTCGAACAGAAGTTTGAGAACGTTAAGGTTGATCATACGCCAACAGAAAACTATCAGGTCAAACGTGGTGAAACCCTGTACAGCATTGCCAATCAAAGTAAATTGACGGTATCTGAACTGGCTGCGTTAAATGGCCTGTCTGCAAACAGCGGCTTACGCATTGGTCAAACCATCAAGATTCCAGCTGGTAGTCAGGTTCCTGACAGTTATACGGTTCAATCGGGTGATACACTGACCGGGATTGCAGCAAAATATAATCTGTCGATGGATCAAATTGCTAACCTGAACAATATTTCCCGTAGTGCCAATCTGCGTGTGGGTCAGCATCTAAAATTATCTGGCAGTCCTGAACCTGTGCAGGAAGTGGTCACCGAGACTCAGGAAAAGAATGTTAAATCAGATACTCACATCGTGAAATCTGGTGAAACCTTAAGCTCGATTGCCCGCCAATATCATCTGCAATTACGTTATCTGGCAGACTTGAATGGTTTGAATACCAATAGCAATGTGCGGATTGGACAGCGTTTAAAAATTAATGAAGATATTCAGATCGCCAAAAAAGAGCCGGTAGTGAAAGTCGCAACAAAATCTGCATCTTCTAAGGCGACAGAATCCTATACGGTAAAATCCGGGGAATCTCTGATTGCGATTGCCAATCGTGTAGGAGTACCCGTTACTGATCTGGCGAGCCTGAACAATCTTAGTCCACGTGCCGGTTTACGTGTGGGCCAAACGCTTCAGCTTCCAAAACTTGTCACTGAATACAAGGTGAAGCGTGGCGATACCTTGATCGGCCTGGCATCCCGTTATGGTATGGCAACCAATGAACTGGCAGAAATGAATGAACTGAAACCCAATACTCAATTGCGTATTGGTGATGTGATTAAGGTTCCAAACTAATTTCTGGATCGTGAAATTGTTTAATCCCGTCCATATCTTATGGATTCTTGCTGCCCCCTGGATCATCAGTTCCAGCGGGGCAGCAGTCATTACGACGCCTTATATTGCACTGCATAGTGTACCCAAATATGCACAGGCTAAATCTCTGCCTTATGCCAATCCGCAAGCGCCCAAAGGTGGTGTCCTGATTCAAGCAGCCGATGGCAGTTTTGATAATCTGAACAGTATGAATGGTAAGGGGAATGTCACTGAAGGGGTTAATTATATTTTTGACAGCCTCATGTCAAAATCCCTGGATGAACCCGGCGTCTATTATCCTTTGCTGGCGGAGAAAGTCAGTTTTGACCCAAAGCAGACCGCTTATATTATTTTCCATTTAAATCCTAAAGCCAGATTCAGTAATGGTCAGCCAGTGACGGCTAAGGATGTGAAATACAGTTTTGATCTGTACCAGACCCAGTCTAATTTCGGCTTGCAGATGTATCTGGCAGATATTAAAAAAACCGAAGTCCTCTCACCTTCAAAAGTTAAGATTAGTTTTAAATCTCGCCATAATCCGGAAATGGCGATGATTGTGACGCAAATGCCGATCTATTCTCAGCAGGAGTGGCAAAAGCGCAACTTCAAGGACATTAACCTGAAACCGATCTTGGGTTCTGGGCCCTATGTGATTGAACGTATTGATGCAGGACGCAGTATTTCCTATAAACGTAATCCGCATTATTGGGGTAAAGACCTGCTGGTCAATCGTGGGCGTTATAATTTTGATCGCATACAGTATCGCTATTATCGTAGTCCGGAAATTAAGTTTGAGGCTTTTAAATCGGGACAGTTTACGCTGCATGAAGAAAAACAGGTCAACCGCTGGGTAAGCGATTATCGGTTTCCTGCGGTACAGCAAGGCCAAATCAAAACCTATCGTTTTCAGCATCACAATCCGATTCCTACACAAAGCCTGATTTTTAATACGCGACGTCAGCCCTTTGCTGATATCCGCTTCCGGCAAGCTTTAACTCTGGCCTATGATTTTGAATGGCTAAATAAAGCCTTGTTTCATGGAGAATATCAGCGTCTGAACAGCTTTTTTACTAATAGTGAACTGGCATCTACAGGCAAGCCGAGTGCTCAGGAGCTGGAAATATTACAGCCAAATTTATCTAAATTGCATCCGGTGCAACGTCAGGCGGTATTACAGGATTGGCATTATCCGCAATCAGATGCCTCCGGATTTAACCGCAAAAATTTATTACAGGCGCGACAAATTTTATTGAATGCCGGTTACCGTTACCAGCAGGGGAAACTGGTGACTGCTCAAGGTCAACCTGTACAGATTGAATTTCTACTGCATCAGGCTGAACAGCAACGTCATCTGATGCCTTATTTACGGCATTTGAAACGTTTAGGAATTCAGGCGCACATTCGGATGGTGGAAACGGCTCAATATTATGAGCGACTAAGAAATTATCAGTTTGATATGATTGTGGATACTATGCCGCAATCGCTGACACCGGGGCAGGAACAGAAACAGTTTTGGGGCAGTCAGGCGGCACGTCAGCCTGGCAATTATAATTATGCCGGTATTCAAAATCCGGTGATTGATCGGGTGATTGATCAGGTAGTTCAGGCACAAAGCCGGGAGCAGCTGATTTATAGTACCCGAGCTTTAGATCGTTTGTTACGGGCTGGTTATTATCATATTCCGACCTATGGTACGGGTGAATACTGGTATGCTTACTGGAATATGTATCGGCAGCCCAACATCAAGCCCAAGCTTTCAGCGGGTATTGATTACTGGTGGGTGGATACAGCTAAAGCCAGACAAGTGGCACCGTACTTAAAATATCGCTAGGTTTTCAGCTTCGGGGAGTGCCATGAGCACTTATATCGTCAAACGTTTGCTTCTTATGATTCCGACATTATTGATGGTTTTACTGATCAATTTTGTGGTGATTCAGCTTGCACCGGGTGGTCCAGTGGAACAGGCTATCTATCAGTCACAGCATGCAAATAATTTGGCGATCGGTGGCTTGCAATATCAGGGACAGCAAGGCCTGACCCCTGAAATGCTGGAACAGATCAAGATTCAATATGGATTTGATCAGCCGGTTCATTTACGGTTCTGGGAAATGTTAAAAAGCTATGCTCAGTTTGATTTGGGCCAGAGCTTTTTTAAAGGCCAAGCTGTGACTGAACTGATCTGGGAAAAACTGCCAGTTTCACTGTCTCTAGGTTTCTGGAGTACCTTGCTCATTTATCTGGTCTCTATTCCTCTTGGCATCCAGAAAGCCAAAAAGCATGGCAGTCTGTTTGATCAAACTACGTCTTTGCTGCTGGCTGTGGGCTATGCCATTCCAGCCTTTATCTTTGCCATTTTGCTGATTGTATTTTTTGCAGGTGGTTCCTATCTGCAATGGTTTCCTTTACAAGGCTTAAGCTCGGAAAATTTTGCTGAATTATCCTTTTTTGAGAAAATTCAGGATTATTTCTGGCATATGGCTTTACCATTGCTGGCGATGGTGCTCGGCGGTTTTGCACGGCTGACTTATCTGGTGAAATTTTCCTTTATGGAAGAACTCAGTAAACACTATGTACTGGCAGCAAAAGCGAAGGGATTACAGGACAGAGCAGTGCTTTACCGGCATGTACTGCGCAATGCTGTACTGGTGTTGATCGCTGGATTGCCAGAAGCTTTGCTCGGTATTTTATTTGTCGGAAACCTTTTTATTGAAATCATCTTTAATCTGGAT
Organism: Acinetobacter sp. YH16031; assembly: GCF_013417335.1. Classification (NCBI taxonomy): domain Bacteria; kingdom Pseudomonadati; phylum Pseudomonadota; class Gammaproteobacteria; order Moraxellales; family Moraxellaceae; genus Acinetobacter; species Acinetobacter sp. YH16031. Next base: position 47,422 of record NZ_VPED01000011.1, on the reverse strand, counting down.
GGTCTGGGCATGCTGGGATTTGAAGCGATTCTGCAGCGGGATTATCCGGTCATTTTTGGAACCTTGTTTATTTTTACCTTATTGGGTTTAGTGTTGCGTTTGATCAGTGATGTGCTGTATCGGGTGATTGATCCCCGGATTCATTTTGATTCACGAGGGTCAAAATAATGTCACCAATGCTACGCGCCAGCCTGCAACGTTTTAAAAATAATAAAACCGGACTTGCCTGCTTCATTGCCTTTATCATTATTTTTATCTTGTCACTTGGTGCTGAGCTGATCGCTAACGATAAGCCTTTACTGGTCAAGTATGAGGATTCCTATTATGTGCCAGTAATAAAGTCATATCCTGAAACGACTTTCGGAGGTGTCTTTGAAACTGAAGCCGAGTATCAGGATCCTGCGGTACAGCAGTTGATTAATGCCAAAGGCTGGGCAATCTGGCCGGTGATCCGCTTCGGCTATGACACACCCAATTTGGCACTCGATATTCCAGTACCTTCACCTCCAAGCGGGCAAAACTGGCTGGGGACCGATGATCAAGGACGTGATGTGCTAGCACGGATTTTATATGGTCTGCGTATTTCCTTGCTGTTTGGCTTTGCACTGACTTTGCTGTCGGCAGGATTAGGTGTGCTGGTCGGTGCAGTTCAAGGCTATTATGGTGGCTGGATTGACCTGATCGGACAACGTGCACTTGAGGTCTGGAGCAGCCTGCCGATGCTGTTTATGGTGATGATTCTGGTCAGCGTATTTAGTCCAAATATTTACTGGCTATTTGTAATCATGCTATTTTTTGGCTGGACGACACTGGTGTCGATGGTGCGCGCCGAATTTTTACGGGCCAGAAATCTGGAATATGTCTGGGCAGCGAGAAGCATTGGAGCAGGGCATGGTCGAATCATGTTCAGGCATATTTTACCCAATGTAATGAGTTCCAGCCTGTCACAACTACCTTTTATGCTGACCGCCAACATCAGCGCACTAACTGCACTGGACTTTTTAGGTTATGGTTTGCCGCCTGAAACCGCTTCTCTAGGTGAATTATTGCTACAGGGCAAAAATAACTTGAATGCGCCGTGGTTGGCCTTATCCGGTTTTCTGACTTTAGCCATTGTCTTGTCTTTACTCATCTATATCGGTGAAGCCATCCGAGATGCCTTCGATCCTAAAATTTAAAATGATTTTTTAAGACTGACTTAATATCTACAAATAAAATTTGTATCCATTTGACAATATGAATTGTCAATTATGGCAAGTTAGGTTATAACACATACAAAATAAGATAAACATTTCAGGAAAGTACATGACACAATTGGCCGATTCCATCCAGATCCGTAATACCCAATTTAAAAACCGTATCATTAAAGGTGCCATGAGTGAGGCATTGGCCAATGATGCAGGCCAACCCAATCAGGCCCATTTAAATTTATATGAAGCTTGGGCCAAAGGTGGTTTAGGCTGTGCGATTACGGGTAATGTCATGGTGGATTTTCGTGCCAAGAATGAACCGGGTGTGGTCGTGGTAGAAACTGAACGTGATCTGGAAAAGTTAAAAGCTTGGGCGAATGTCGGCAAACGTCATGGCATGGTGCAACTGGTACAGTTGTCTCATCCTGGACGTCAGTGCCCGAAAGGCTTGAATAAAGAAACCGTAGCGCCTTCAGCTGTGCCTTTTAGTCCGGCACTGGCGATGAGTTTCGGTACGCCACGTGAACTGCGTGAAGATGAAATTTTAGATATTATCCAGCGCTTTGCGACTTCAGCTGCCATTTGTGAAAAGGCGGGATTTGAAGGCGTCCAGTTACATGGTGCACATGGTTATCTAATTAGCCAGTTTTTATCGCCCCTGACCAATAAACGTCAAGACCAGTGGGGTGGCAGTATTGAAAACCGCAGCCGATTTTTGCTAGAAGCCTATAAGGCGGTACGTGCAGCAACTTCAGAGAATTTTATCATTTCAGTGAAATTAAACTCGGCAGACTTTCAGCGCGGTGGCATTAGTGAAGAAGACGTTATTTATGTCTTTAAGGCGATGGATGCAGTCGGGATCGATATGATTGAAGTTTCTGGCGGAACCTATGAAGCACCCGCAATGGCCGGAGTAAAAGCAGAGAAACGTAAAGCATCAACGGTTGCCCGCGAAGCCTATTTCCTCGATTTTGCCGAAAAGATCCGTCAGGAAGTTAATTGTTATTTAATGGTGACGGGGGGCTTTCGTACCGCAGTGGGTATGAATGCAGCCCTTGACAGCGGCGCATGTGATTTTGTCGGTATTGCACGTCCATTTGCGGTCGAGCCTGATCTGGGTAACCGTCTGGTGGCTGGACAGGATGTACGTTATGCAGTTGAGAAAATTAAAACTGGTATTCCAATGATCGATAAGATGGCGATTATGGAAATCATCTGGTATGCCGCGCAATTTAAAGAAATTGCCAAAGGTAATCGACCAAATCCAAAACTGTCGCCTTTAAAGGTATTTTTAAATTACGTAAAAGGCAATGTGAAGGCTGTGATTAAAGGTCAGATCAATTCACGTAAATCGGCTTAATTTGCATAATGCATTGAAGCAAAAACAGGGCATATTTAATGCCCTGTTTTTTATGAATGATCTTTCTAAGAATAAGTCATGGCTTGAGTCTGAAAAGGGAAGAGCAACTGAGAAAGCTGACGTGTTGCCCACAAGCCCACTTCCTGATGATGCATATGCGGTGCCACGTAAGGAATCAATAAATCAATCTTTTGTTCGGCAGCAGCGCAGCGATTCAGACGGCTTTTCAGCTGATGGATCTGTTGCTGGTCAATACGGTTCAATACCGGTTCCATCTGGTTATGAACTTGAGATCTGCTACGTGATGACAGACGAGCAGCAAAAGTCTCACCTTGAATCCAGTCTTTAATAATCTGTTTTTCAGTCGCATTAAATACACCAAACATTTTGCCATCTGGATCATCAATCATTTTCCAGAACCGGCTTTGTTCTACAGGTGCATCTTTTACAATCCAGCCTTTTTCAATCATGACTTTCAAGAAGTCTGCAATCTGTGCCGGATCGGATAACCACTCATTAATGGTCTTGCCACTAAACTGGCATTTCTGGTTATGGATATATTGTCCAATCAGCGCTTTGTTCTGAAATACTTTCAAAGCCAGTTTTTCAGTATCCAGTTGCTTGATGATCTGGGAAGAACTTTTACCAATGTCATTCAGCACATAACCTTTTTTAATCAGGTCTAGATACTGGGCAGGATCTTCAGCGAGTGCATACTGATCTAAATACGCTTGCAGCGATTTTTGTGCATGACCGTTGTGAGCATTATCAATGGTAATGTGTACATTGAAATAATGTGGATCAATACCGAGTTCAGACAGCTCATAATTGGTAATTAACAGATGTAATGGCAGCTGCTCATAACCCAGATTGAAACCAATTACTAACGGCAGATATTCTGGCGGCGCATAGGCCAAAGCCAGCTGCACGGCTGCTTGTTCATAATAGCTGGCATCCAGTTGCTCAGCATAGCTGTTCAGCTCATAATGATTCAGCAAGTCCTGATACATGGTGACATGATTGGCACGGGTATGACCCATGCCTAGTTCTTCTAGATAGATATAAATCAGGTCTTTGGTTTCCGGACGATTCCAGTTTTGCACAGTTGAATACAGCCATGAGCCGTCTACCAGTTTTACAGGTGCGACTTTGGCCAGGAACTCAAATGCATGTGACACAGTCGGGAAGTATTCACGTCCTTGCTGCTGTCTACGCCGCTCTACATAAGACTGGAAAATTGCGCAGGTTTGGTGGTGCTGTTCCAGAAAATGTTGCTCTACATGTCTGGGTTGATCCAGCCATTCCAATCCAGCCACATCAACTTGCTGGATTAAATCTCTTAAATAGTTCTCAGCCTGTTCGGTCTTTACTGCCGTCGAAATCTGTTGATCTTGAAAGAAGTTGACCCAATCTTTAAAGTTATTAAATTGATGATTATGATTTTTAATAGATGATTCAGGCGAACTTAACTTTGTACTGACGAACATAATCTGATCCTTGCAGATATATTATGCTTTCTACCTTAACGGCATGCTTATACCACGGGTGTTGATTTTTTGTTCGGATTTATAGTGCGATTGCTGTAAATGAAAATGAATAGATAACGAGTTGAAGAGAAATGTAAAAGAATAAGATTTTTGAATGAATTATTTATAAACAAATAAAATTACAATCGAGAAAATTTGATCAAATGTTAAAAACAGGAATGAAGGAACAAGCAAAAAAACAAGCAATAAAAAAGCCCAAGTCATCATGCTTGGGCTTTTTTATGAAAAGTTAATTAAATTAACTTTCTCGAATATGGCGTCCCTACGGGGATTCGAACCCCGGTTACCGCCGTGAAAGGGCGATGTCCTAGGCCTCTAGACGATAGGGACAGTGTAGAAGTGGTATTTTAAACCAGAACTTTTGATTTGAAGTAATGGCGTCCCTACGGGGATTCGAACCCCGGTTACCGCCGTGAAAGGGCGATGTCCTAGGCCTCTAGACGATAGGGACTTAATAAAATATTACTTCTGAAATTGGCGTCCCTACGGGGATTCGAACCCCGGTTACCGCCGTGAAAGGGCGATGTCCTAGGCCTCTAGACGATAGGGACGTTTCAGAGGTGGGCGTATATTAGGGTGAAAACAGGGGGGTGTCAAACGCTTTTCCAGAGTTTTTTGGAAATTTTCTTTTGAGTGCATAAATTTAAAACAATATTGGCAGAATACTTGAAAAATGTGGGATTTAGGCCGGATTTTTAAGCAATTCCAGAATAGCTTCAACGACCTGAGGATGCAGTAAATAGCCGGTAATGTCATGTGGACGGTGAATATGGGTACGAATGCCATGATTGATGATTTCAGGTTCAAACTTGAATGGCGGTTCGGTAAGCGGAATGGCGGTGAGATAATCATCCGTTGAATAGAAATTGATCCAGTCACCTTTAATTGCCTTAGGTCGTACCACCGGCTGTGCCAGGCTGGATTGAATCACCTGAAAGGCTAATGGCGAACCTAAAGTAATAAAACGCTGTACATTCAGTTCAGGGTGCTGGATGAGATGATTATAGGCAATCACACTTCCTAAAGAATGGGCAATGACAATGCAGGGTTTGCGACCACTCAATTGTCGGGCAATCCGTTCATGCACTTTCCTCATGAAATCAGGGTTATCGAGATAAAGATAAGTTTCAATCAGAAATCTCTGCAACAGAGTGCGATGCAGAGTGGGAAAATAATTGAGTAATAAGGCAAAATCCCGAAGCGCCACATTCCTGCCGAGGGCGGTAAAATAATTGAATTTCTGCCTGAAATCCATGGTGTCACTTGAACTGGGTTGGGCGAAATCGGTAATTGTGGGCCTACGCCAACCAGGACGTGGAACAGGGGCGGGAAGCTGAGGTTGAGTAGGCTTGCGAAAAGGAAAGCTAGGCCATTCCTGGGGCATCAGGGTGCCAGCTTCTAGAATATTGCGGACGTTATAACGTGAAAGCAGATCGCCATAAAATGGAATACGAATGTGACGTTTTAAATAACTAAATCTGGCATCTTGTTGATGTTTACGCATCCCTTTTTGAAGTATATGTAGCCAGCGCTGCCGGATGGAGGCAGCGCTATGATGTTGCTGATTCATTCCATGAATAAAAATAACTTTCATCGACACCCCACTGAGTTCGATAGAATTATATTTACAGTATAGAAAATATTAACGTAGCAAAAGCAGCGCTTTTTGTGGTGTTAATGTGTAAATTATCTTTGATAAAACAATAATTAACAGACATATGTATATTTATAAAAGAGTCATAAATAAACCAGAAAATGAGTAGGTATGGATAAAGAATTTTACTCAGCAGAAAAATAGTGCATAGGAAATATTAAAATTAAATCTGTAAATTAAGATGCTTTTTAGAGTAATTCTAGCAAGGCTTTGATGACTTCCGGATGCTGGACATAGCCATCAATATCATGCGGATGATAAATCGAAGTACGAATCTCCCGATTGATAATTGCCGGCTGAAACTGAAAAGGCGGTTCTGATAATGGAAAGGCAGTCAGAAAGTCATCGCTGCAATAAAAATTAATCCAGTCACCTTTAATAGCTTCTGGTCGATGAACAGGCTGTGGCAAATGTTCCTGAATGACCCGGAAAGCCATTGGTGATCCCATGCTGATAAAACGCTGTACATTTAGTTTTGGGTGTAGAAGCAGATAATGATAGGCGATCACACTTCCTAAGGAATGAGCTATCAGGATACAGGGTTGATCGCTATGCAGCTGCTGGCCAATTCGCTGATGCACCTGCTGCATGAATGTGAAATTTGCCAGATAAGAATAGGTTTCAATCAGAAATTTTTTGATCAGCGTATCATGCAGGCGAGGGAAATGATTCAGTAAGATCACAAAATCCCGTAATAGAGTATTCCGGCTCAAAGTACTAATAAACTTCAGCTTCTGGTTAAAGGTCATGGCATCCTCAACCTTTAGCTCGGGAATTTCACAAATTTCAGATGAATATTGATTGAGATGGGGTGGTGGCTGGGATTTAACTGGAGACTGGAAAGGAAAGCGAGGCCAGTCTTGCGGCATCAAGGTGCTGGCATTTAGCACATTATGTAAATGATGACGGGACAGTAAGTCGCCATAGAAAGGGATACGGATATGCCGTTTGAGGTAGGCAAAACGTGCTTGTTGATGTGACTGTTCCAGACCATGTTTTAGCAGACTCAGCCAGCGTTGACGCAGGGACGCAGAGCTGAATTTCTGCTTATTCATGCCATGAATATAAATAATTTTCATCGACACACCACGCTGGCTGCCTAGAACATTTTCAGTATAAATAAAAAAGAGCAGCCGAAGCTGCTCTTTTAGTCATTTTAATGTTTAAGCATTTTTGTGATAGAACTTATAGTAGCTGGCATAACACAGTGCGATAAACAGCAAGCAGCCAAAGAAACTGATACGCATGCTCGGATCAAACACCATACTGATACAGGTAATCAGACAGAACAGAAAACCCAGAATCGGTACGATCGGGAATAATGGCGCAGCAAAATCAAGATCCTTCGCTGTTTTACCCTGTTTGTACCATTCGCGGCGGAAGTTGAACATGCTCAGACAGATGCTCATCCAGACCACTACCATGGTAAATGCTGCAATACCTAACAAGTTAGTAAAGATGGTTTCCGGTGCGAACTGTTCAGACAGCAAACCAGGCATACCGCCAATCATGGTGACAATGACTGCAATATAAGGTACACCACGCGCATTTAAGCGGGAAAATACCGCTGGTAACTGTTTGCTGTAAGACAATGACCACATCATACGGGATGCAGCGAATAGACCTGAGTTAGCAGCAGACAGTAGTGCTGTGATAATCACAAAACGGATAATATCTTCGGCATAAGAAATACCGATGTGCTGGAATACTGTCACGAAAGGACTACTACTGACACCTTCAGCTGCCAGACCTGCTTCCTGATGCGGAAGAAGGGAGGTCACCACAATAATCGTACCTACAAAGAAAATCAGTAAGCGGAAAATTGCAGTATTAATCGCTTTCGGTACATTTTTGGCCGGATCTTTTGTTTCACCCGCAGCCACACCAATCAATTCAGTTCCAGAGAAAGCAAAGTTTACAATCAGCATGGTTGTGAAGATTGGGAACAGACCTTCGGGGAACCAGCCTTGAGCTGTCAGGTTACTGAACAGCGGGGCAGCTTCCTGTCCTTGATAGCTTACTACACCAAAGATAGCGAGTAGGCCAAGCAGGATAAAGGTTACGACAGTAACGACTTTCACCAGTGCCAGCCAGAACTCGGACTCTGCAAACCAGCGAGTGGAAATCATATTCAGTGCGAATACGAAAGCACCAAAAATCAGTGTCCACATCCACATGGAGCTATTCGGGAACCATTCCTGCATTAATAAAGCTGCAGCGGTAAATTCAGTTCCCAAGGTCACTGACCAGGTCAGCCAGTATAGCCAGGTAATGGTGTAGCCAGTCCCTGGTCCAATATAGCGTTTGGCATAGGCGCCAAATGAGCCAGATTCGGGCATATGAACGGCAAGTTCACCCAAACATAGCATAACCATGTAAGCGATGATCCCGCCAAGGAGATAAGCAAGAATGGCACCTACAGGCCCCGTTTGTGCAATGACTTCACCCGAACCTAGAAATAGGCCTGTTCCGATTGCGCCACCAAGCGAAATCATGACCAGATGTCGAGTACTCATAGCGCGTTTTAAAGGCGCAGAATTGCCCTGATGCGTAGCATCATTCGGAGATGAGTGCATAGGAGTCAAAAAATAAAAGAATGAAGCGGGTTATTGTAGTGAAAAACTACAAATCTGCAACGTATTAATATTGATTATGTATAAGACTTGATCGTGTGCGATCAGATAATGGCGTCCCTACGGGGATTCGAACCCCGGTTACCGCCGTGAAAGGGCGATGTCCTAGGCCTCTAGACGATAGGGACGTTGCGAGGTGATGGCTATATTAAGGACTAAGCCGGACTTTGTCAAAAGAGTTTTTACTAAAATGTATTTAACAGTTTAAACATTAGGCAAAACAAAAACTTTATTTTATTAAGATATTATTTTCTGAACGGATTTACCTGATATGAAAAAATAAACCCAATCGGAATTGGGTTTAATAAAGAAATTATTTCAGTTCAAAAGTTTAGAATTTAAGCTTTTTGATGATAAAGCCAATAGTAACTTGCATAACATGCTGCCATAAACAATAAACAGCCAATAAAACCAGAGAGCATTTCAGGGTCAGCTGCCATACTCAGACCGGTTGCAGTACAAGTTACAAAACCTAGAATGGGAACTAAAGGGAACCATGGTGTACGGAATTTTAGTTCAGAGACACTATGACCAGACTTCAGCCATTGGCGACGGAAATTAAACTGGCTCCAGCAGATACTCATCCAGACAATCACCATGGTAAAAGCGGCCACGCCCATTAGGTTTTTAAAGATGACATCTGCACCAAACTGCTCAGAGAGCAGACCAGGCAAACCGCCAATCATGGTGACCCAGACTGCTACATAAGGCACGCCGGATTTACTGACTTTAGCAAACAGTCGCGGTAACTGGTTTTGTGAAGACAATGCCCACATCATACGTGAAGCTGCATAAAGGCCAGAGTTTGCAGTCGACAGCAGTGCAGTGATAATTACGAAACGGATAAAGTCTTCCGCATATGTAATACCCATTTGGGTAAACACGGATACAAACGGACTGCTGCTTAAGCCCCCATGACCACCGACCTGTAAACCCGCATCGGTATAAGTCAGCAGCGAGCTAATCACGATAATGGTCCCGACAAAGAAAATCATTAGACGCCATACCGCAGCATGAATCGCTTTCGGTACATTTTTCTCAGGATTTTCGGTTTCACCGGCAGCGATCCCGATCATCTCGGTACCGTTAAAGGCAAAATTCACGATTAGTAATGTGGTGAATAACGGAATTAAACCATTTGGCAGCCAGCCATGTTCAGTCAGATTGCTGAACAGCGGTGCGGATTCATAACCTTGGAATGGAATAAAGCCAAAGATACAGCCAAAGCCCAGAATAATGAAAATCAGTACAGTCGCAACTTTAACCAGTGACAGCCAGAATTCTGATTCAGCAAAGGTACGGGTTGAGCTTAAATTGGAGAGCAGTACACCTGCAGCAAAGATCAATGTCCATAACCAGATCGAAGTTTGGGGAAACCATTCCTGCATCAGAATCGCAGCGGCAGTAAATTCGGTACCCAAGGTGGCTGACCAGCCGAGCCAGTACATCCAGGACACCATATAGCCTGTACCCGGCCCAATATAATGGGTTGCAAAGGCACCAAAAGAACCAGACACGGGTAAATGTACGGCCAGTTCACCGAGGCAGAGCATGACCATATAGGCGATCAAGCCACCAATAATATAGGCCAGTACTGCGCCCAAAGGTCCAGCTTGTGAAATCACTTCACCGGAACCCATAAACAGGCCGGTACCAATAGCGCCACCAAGGGAAAGCATGATCAGATGACGTGTGCCCATGGCACGTTTTAACGACGGAGTTTGACCCTCAACAGACGAATGCTGTGAAGGTGGAGAGGGAGATTGCATAGCTCAATTAAAAGGAGAGATTTAAAAAAAGTATTTTAGTTTTAATTATGTGAAATATCACATAAATTGGAATTTCCTCATAAAGTTCTTCTTTTAATTTAAAAAATAAATATTTGCAAAGCCTCTTAAAAACTAGTGATCGGGAGTTTGGTATTGCTCAGTCGGTGTTTTTTCAGCAGGCGTAGTTTCTGCTCGGTTCTCAGCAGTTTTATCATCGCGACTGATCACATAAATATAAAGCGCTGAAGGTGCCAGAATAAGTAAAACAAGCAGGATTTTCTTTAGCATGGGAAAATTGATCAAAACCTAACATCAACTTGATTATAGCCTAAGCAAACGAGAAAGGGCACCAAACTCAGTCATGCGAAATTTATAACAATAGTATTGAAAGCAATAATAAGAAAAAGAGTTTTCTTGGAAAAAATGAAAGAAGAAGGGGATAAATAAGATGGCGTCCCTACGGGGATTCGAACCCCGGTTACCGCCGTGAAAGGGCGATGTCCTAGGCCTCTAGACGATAGGGACGTTTAGAAGATGGCGGTATCTTATTGATCCGCCACCAAAGTGTCAAGCAGGTGAGGTGCGAGTTTGTTTAAAATATAGCAAAACAGTTCCGCAGTCTTTTGCGTATCGTATAACGCAGAGTGTGCTTCTTTGCCATCAAACTCAATACCGGCCTGAATACAAGATTTAGCCAGAACCGTTTGACCAAACATCACCGCACTTAAAGTCACGGTATCAAACACAGAAAAACTGTGAAACGGATTCTGGTTTTTGGTTCCGGTACGGGCAATTGCTGCCTGTACAAAGCCCAAATCAAAATGCGCATTGTGACCGACCAAAACGGCATGCGTACAATTTTGCTGACGACGCACTTCATTGACCGATTTAAAAATACGTTTTAACGCGGTTTTTTCATCTTCAGCCATTGCGATCCGCATCGGATTTGACGGGTCAATCCCGATAAATTCCAAAGAGCGGCGATCCAGGTTGGCACCTTCGAAAGGATTGATATGTGCGTGGTAAGCTTCACCGGGCACAAACTGGCCATCTTCATTATAAACAATAGGAATGGCCGCAATTTCTAACAAGGCATCAGTCTGTGCATTAAAGCCTGCTGTTTCAACATCGACAACAACAGGCAAAAATCCACGGAAACGCTGACCAATGACTGGAAGAGTTTCATTTGTCACATTTTTCTCCATTGAATGGTTTTTCCTGCATATAGCGGAACGATTTGTTCACCATCCAAGTAGTCTAGACTTTCAGGAATAACTTGATCTTCTTTGACCAGCGTAATGGTTTTGGTATTACGTGGGAGGCCGTAGAAATCTGCACCAAAGTGGCTGGCAAAACCTTCTAGGCGGTCGATTTTACCTACTTGATCAAAGGCCTGAGCATATAACTCAATTGCAGTCGGAGCACTATAGCATCCTGCGCAGCCACACGCATTTTCTTTGGCATTTTTTGAGTGCGGTGCACTGTCGGTGCCTAAGAAAAATTTAGGATTACCGCTCGTTGCCACTTCAAGCAACGTTTGCTGATGCGTCTGACGTTTTAAAATTGGCAGACAATAGAAGTGCGGCTTGATCCCACCAACCAGCATATCATTACGGTTAAACAGTAAATGCTGTGGGGTAATAGTCGCAGCCACATTACGATCCTGTTCCAGTACGAAATTAGCTGCCTCGCTGGTAGTAATGTGTTCCAGAACCAGTTTCAGTTTCGAGAACTGTTTTAGTAATGGTGCTAAGACTTCATCAAGGAAACGTTTTTCACGGTCAAAAATATCGACATGATTATGCGTCACTTCACCGTGCAGCAATAAAGGCACCTGATGCTCTTCAAGCTGTTCAATGACTGAATATACTTTACGAATGTCGCTTACACCGCTATCCGAGTTGGTGGTTGCGCCAGCAGGGTAAAGTTTAATAGCATTGACATGCTCAGAATCTTTAATCTTTTTGACTTCACTTGGAGAGGTATTATCTGTGAAATACAGCACCATGCGTGGATCAAAATCGCTACCTTCAGGAACATGCGCCATAATACGTTCACGGTAGCTTAATGCTTCTTCCACAGTTTTAACCGGTGGAACAAGGTTCGGCATACAGATGGCGCGGGAAAACTGTTTAGCTAGATCAGGAACGGTGCGTTGCAGAGCGTGACCATCACGCAGGTGGGCATGCCAGTCGTCTGGCTGGAGAAGGGTAATCGTATTCAAGGCGAATTCAATCGGAGAAATAAAACAAATGATAATGCATCTATGCCTAAAATGGTAACGAGAAATATATACAAAATAAGGGATATCTATAAATTAATTTATAAAAGTATGATATTTTAAAATTAATAAAAAAATTACATAAATACTTGGCAATGGAATACAAGTACAATCTAGCAAAATTGCAAGATAAAAAAGAAAAAATAGAAGAATTAATCACACGGCAAAGTCAGCGTGTAGGCTCGGTTTTCCCTCAGAATCTGGAACAGGAGTTCTGGAGCAAAAACCTGGAGCGAGCACGTAAACATGTCGAAAAGTATGTCTGGGCAGGTGTACTGACCTATTTTATTTTTCTGCTGGTCATGATTCCGACCGACTACTGGATTATCGATTCACAATATTTCGTGCAAGATTTTGTGCGCTGCATGCTGGGGCTGATCAATGGTAGTCTCGCTTTACTTGCTTTTTATTTCTTCTCCTGTCTACCTAAAATCAAACGCTTTTTTCCGCAGGCTTCCATGCTGCTGATGTTCTGGATGATAGTCTCGACCTCCTATCTGACCATGTCCATTCAAACAGTAAGCTTGCAACATCAGTCGATGGCGATCATCACGATTATCTACATTCTGGGTTATATTCTGACCGGAGTAAAACCTTTACAGATGTTAATCACGGGGTTATTTGCTGCACTTTGTACGGTCTGGCTGTTATCCGTGTTATCGATCGACTTTAATGCGCTGGTCTTGGGTCGGATTCTAATTGGCAGTAGCCTATTGGGATGTGTGATTAGTTATATGCTTTTTGCCCGTGAGCGCATGATTTTTCTATATACCATGCGGGCTAGAATCAGTGAGAAAATTCAGCGGATTCATACCACAGAATTGTTGCATTTAAGCCAGCATGATGAGCTGACCAAAATCTCTAATCGACGAACTTTCGATGAAACACTGGATATTTTCTTTGAACGTTCTCGCCGTAATCAGCATGCTTTGGCGATTTTGTTTATTGATGTAGATCACTTTAAAAACTATAACGATTTTTATGGACATCAAAAAGGGGACGATGTCATTTCCAGTATTGCCTTTACCATTAAAAATGCGATCCGGCATATGGACTTTGTGGCCCGTTATGGTGGCGAAGAGTTTGTGGTACTGCTTCCGGAAACTGATGCGCATGGTGCTTATGCAGTCGCTTCCAATATCTTTAATGCGATTGAGCGTCTGGAAATTCCGCATGAGAAATCTGGTGTGGCTGATCACATCACCATCAGTTTGGGCATCACTGTGTATCGTGGTGAAGACTTTATTGATAAGGATGTCTTATTGGGAATTGCCGATCAGGCGTTGTATCGGGCCAAACAGCTAGGACGGAATCAGATTTATTATCAGTCGATCCGCACTGCAAATCCAAACAGTGTGAACACCTAAATCGAATCTATAAAAAAACCGCTCAATTGAGCGGTTTTTTTGACGTTAAAACAAACTTATTTGTTTTTGTCTTTTAATTGAGGTACTGCAGAACCTGTACCTACTGCAAGTAAGCCAGAATCTGTATAGATACCCAGTTTTGCACGTGTATCTGTGATGTCCAGGTTACGCATAGTCAACTGACCGATACGATCCGCTGGAGAGAACATAGAATCACCTTTCTCCATAGTCAAACGCTCAGCTTCATAAGTGAGGTTAGGAGATTCAGTGTTCATGATGGTGTAGTCATTACCACGACGCAGTTCTAAAGTCACAGTACCAGTGATAGCTTTAGCTACCCAACGCTGTGCAGTTTCACGAAGCATCAATGCTTGAGAATCGAACCAGCGACCTTGGTACAGAAGACGACCCAAACGAAGACCGTTGATACGGTATTGTTCGATGGTATCTTCGTTATGAATACCAGTGACCAGACGTTCATAAGCGATGTGAAGAAGGGCCATACCCGGAGCTTCGTAGATACCACGAGATTTCGCTTCGATGATACGGTTTTCGATCTGATCTGACATACCTAGACCATGACGGCCACCAATACGGTTTGCTTCAAGAATGAACTCAACTGGATCTTCGATACGTTGACCATTGATTGCAACAGGGAAACCTTCTTCAAAAGTAATCGATACTTCTTCAGGTTTGATTTCAACTTCTTCTTTCCAGAATGCAACGCCCATGATTGGGTCAACGATTTTGATACCGGCATTCAGGTATTCAAGATCTTTGGCTTCGTGAGTCGCACCCAACATGTTTGAGTCAGTTGAGTAAGCTTTCTCTTTTGACATTTTGTAGTCAAAGCCATTGTCGATCAGGAACTGTGACATTTCTGCACGGCCGCCTAGCTCGTCAATGAAGGTCTGGTCTAACCAAGGTTTGTAGATTTTCAGGTTAGGGTTGGTCAACAGACCGTAGCGGTAGAAACGCTCGATGTCGTTACCTTTATAAGTAGAACCGTCACCCCAGATGTTCACGTCATCTTCTTTCATTGCAGTTACCAGCATGGTACCTGTCACTGCACGGCCAAGAGGAGTCGTGTTGAAGTATGGAACACCACCTGTAGAAATATGGAACGCGCCACATTGAATTGCAGCAATACCTTCTAATGCAAGCTGTAAACGGCAGTCGATCAAACGTGCTTTTACTGCGCCATAAGCTTCAGCTTTTTTTGGAATCGCATCGTAATCGTCTTCGTCTGGTTGACCCAAGTTTGCTGTATAAGCATAAGGTTCAGCGCCTTTTTGTTTCATCCACAAAAGAGCTGCAGAAGTATCTAGACCACCAGAAAAGGCAATACCAACTTTTTTGCCTACAGGTACATTCTGTAAGATAGTTGCATTATCAGACATTGTTAATCCTAACGATAGAATAATATAGGCACCACTTATATTGGTGGCCAAGGAGAATTTTGAATGCAGATATTGTAACACCTTTCAAATGGCAAGTTTTCGCAAAAAAAATGCAAAATCTAAAAAATAGACAAAAAAATAAACAATCTAATGCAAAGAGAGCCATCACAAATGGCCTTGAATTAGCCAAATCTGGGGTTTTTAAGCTGGCTAAGACTAAAGTTCTATAGGCTTCATTTTATTTCAACCTTTGCTTCTCTCGACCTGTTAAATACCGGATGTTGCTTAGCTATCACTTATATTGAATTCCATCTTTTAATATAAAAATTGGTCATACCAATTATATTTTAATAAATTAGCTATTGCAGTATTTTAAATATTTCATTAACTTTGGCTGGATAAAAGACCGATATTGGTCTGTTTAATGCTAAATTGGTCATACCAATAAGCTTTTGAACATGTCCTGTAATGAAATAACAAACAAGCATTTCAAGGAGTAGAGAATGCTTCAACAGTGGCAACAAATTTACGATCCAATCGGAAATATCTGGATTTCCAGCGCGATCGCCCTTATTCCAATCGTATTCTTTTTTCTTGCTCTTGCTGTTTTCAGAATGAAGGGCAGTGTAGCGGGAACGATTACTGTGGCTTTGGCATTTCTGGTGTCAATGTTCCTCTACAAAATGCCAGTCACTATGGCATTGGCTTCCATGGTCTATGGGTTCTTCTACGGCTTGTGGCCGATTGCCTGGATTATTATTGGCGCCGTATTCCTTTACAAGATTTCAGTGAAGACCGGTCAATTTGACATTATTCGCTCATCGATCCTGTCATTAACCGAAGACCAGCGTTTACAAATGTTATTGGTCGGCTTCGCTTTTGGTACTTTTCTGGAAGGTGCTGCAGGCTTTGGCGCACCGGTTGCAATTACTGCAGCGTTATTAGTAGGTCTTGGATTTAAACCACTGTATGCCGCGGGTTTATGTCTGATTGTGAACACTGCACCTGTGGCTTTTGGTGCGATGGGAATTCCGATTATTGTCGCTGGTCAGGTATCAGGCGTAGACACCATGGAAATCAGCCAGATGGTAGGACGTCAGTTGCCAATCATGGTACCCATTGTACTGGTATGGATTATGGCAATCATGGATGGCTGGCGTGGTGTGAAAGAAACCTGGCCTGCAATTTTAGTCGGTGGTGGTTCTTTTGCCCTGGCGCAGTTCCTGACTGCTAACTATGTGGGTCCTGAATTACCCGATATCACTGCAGCAATTGCATCTTTGGTGAGCTTAACGGTATTACTCAAGTTCTGGCAGCCAAAACATATTTTCCGTTTTGATAATGAACAACAGGTCGATAGCAACATTGCTTTGGCAAGCCAGCAAAAATATAGCATCGGTCAAATTATTAAAGCATGGTCGCCATTTGCGGTACTGACTGCCATGGTAACTTTATGGAGCATCAAACCATTTAAAGATCTGTTTGCCAAAGATGGGGCTTTAAGTGATTTAGTAATTTCCATTAAAGTGCCTTTCCTGCATCAAATGATCCAAAAGTTGCCGCCGGTGGTCGCTGAAGCGAAAGATTACGACGCGATCTATAAATTTGACTGGTTATCGGCGACGGGTACAGCGATCATGATCGCTGCAATCATCACCATCATTTACCTGAAAATGAAACCGAAAGAAGCTGTAGCGACCTTTGCTGAAACGGTAAATGAGCTGAAAACACCGATTTACTCAATTGGTATGGTATTGGCATTTGCTTTTATTGCCAATTACTCAGGCTTATCGGCAACCTTGGCATTAGCCCTGGCACATACAGGACAAGCGTTTACATTCTTCTCGCCATTCCTGGGTTGGGTCGGTGTATTCCTGACAGGGTCTGATACTTCAGCAAACGCATTGTTCTCGGCTTTACAGGCAACCACGGCTCAGCAGATCGGTGTACCTGAAGTATTGCTGGTGGCTGCGAATACCAGCGGTGGTGTAACCGGTAAAATGATTTCACCACAATCGATTGCAATTGCCTGTGCCGCAGTGGGTCTCGTCGGTAAAGAATCGGATTTATTCCGCTTTACCGTAAAACACAGTATCACCTTCACGGTGATGATCGGTATCATTATCACCTTACAAGCTTATGTGTTCCCATGGATGATTCCATAACACCATACTGAGGGCGGTGCAATGAAAGTCTCTGATAAAGTCGTACAAAGTCTGCGTAATCTGATTGAAAAAAATCATATGCAGGTCGGGGACCGTTTGCCCGCAGAACGTAAATTATGTGAACAGTTAGGTGTGTCGCGCTCTTCGTTGCGAGAAGCACTGCAACATCTGGTTAGCCAAGGCATGCTAGTGAGCCGTGTCGGTGCCGGTACTTATTTGCAGGAACTGCCGAATCACTGGTCACAGCATCATATTGTGCAGCCTTTAAGTGACCTGATGGATGTCGATCCTGAATACCGTTTTGATGTTCAGGAGTCTCGTCTGATTCTGGAAGGCGGTACAGCCTGGTATGCCGCACAGCGCGCCACACCCGATGATATAAAAAAAATCAGACAGTGTTACGACCAGATTGCACACTATCAGCTGTTGGGTGATGACGATGAGGCAGCTCGCGCGGATGCCCGTTTTCATCTTGCCATTGCCGAGGCATCGCATAATGTGGTGCTGATCCAGTTGATGCGCAGTCTGTTCGACCTGTTGCAATTTAATGTGGTACTCGGACGACGCAAAGTCTATTCCGAGGCCCACCGTTTTGATCAGTTGCAGGACCAGCACTTTAAGGTGATGGCTGCAATTGAGCGTCAAGATCCAGAAGCTGCACGTCAGGCAGTTTGTGGACACATTGAGTTTGTCATTCAGCAAGTACGCACGATTGATGAGGATGAAGCCCGTCAGCAGCGTATGAGCCGATTAAACAGGATCTAAATTATGATTATCTCTTCTGCAAATGATTACCGTGAAGCCGCACGACGTCGTCTTCCACCATTCCTGTTTCATTATATTGATGGTGGGGCTTATGCAGAATACACGCTGAAGCGCAATGTAGAAGATTTATCAAAAGTAGCGCTGCGTCAACGTGTCTTGAATGACATGTCAGCGCTAAATCTGGAAACTAAATTATTTGATGAAACCCTGTCGATGCCGGTGGCCTTGTCACCTGTAGGCTTGACCGGTATGTATGCACGCCGTGGAGAAGTACAGGCAGCAGTTGCGGCAGACCAAAAAGGGATTCCATTCACTTTGTCGACGGTATCTGTGTGTCCAATTGAAGAAGTGGCACCAGCGATCCAGCGCCCAATGTGGTTTCAGCTCTATGTCCTGCGTGACCGTGGCTTTATGAAAAATGCCTTGGAACGTGCCAAAGCTGCGGGTTGTTCAACGCTGGTCTTTACCGTGGATATGCCAGTGCCGGGTGCACGTTACCGTGATGCGCATTCTGGCATGAGTGGACCAAATGCAGCGATGCGCCGTTATATGCAATCTTGCATGCATCCGCATTGGGCCTGGAATGTCGGCTTAATGGGTCGTCCACACGACTTGGGTAATATCTCGAAATACCTCGGTAAACCGACAGGCCTTGAAGATTATATCGGCTGGTTGGGTGCCAATTTTGATCCGTCTATTTCCTGGAAAGATCTGGAATGGATCCGTGACTATTGGGATGGTCCGATGGTGATCAAAGGGATTCTGGATCCTGAAGATGCTAAAGATGCTGTACGTTTCGGTGCGGATGGCATTGTAGTATCCAACCATGGTGGTCGTCAGTTAGATGGTGTGTTATCTACCACACGTGCCTTGCCACCAATTGCTGATGCGGTAAAAGGTGAACTGAAAATCCTGGTCGACTCTGGTATCCGTAATGGTCTGGATGTGGTGCGTATGCTGGCAATGGGTGCGGACACCTGTATGCTCGGTCGGGCCTTCGTTTATGCATTGGGTGCTGCAGGCGGGGCTGGTGTCAGTAACCTTCTTGATCTGATCGACAAGGAAATGCGTGTTGCCATGACCTTAACAGGTGCCAAGACCATTGCTGACATTACACAGGATTGTCTAGTAAGGCTCGATCGCGAAATTTCACAATAAAACTAATCAGGATGACCACTCTAAATCGTGGTCATCCTAAAGTAATTCGGAACAACAGAATTGCTGCTATTTCATCTATTCAAGATTAAAAATCCAAAACATGCTTATGGCTGATTTTATAAAAAGATAGCCATAAAAATGAAACGGGGCTCTACTATGCAAAACTCATTTGACGCTACTGCGACCTTAAACAATCTGGTCGCTGTGGTCGGCCAGCGACATGTATTGACGGACGATCACGATACTCATCTGTATCGGCAGGGCCGGCGTTATGGTTCAGGTGAGGTGTTTGCGGTCGTCACTCCAGGTTCATTACTGGAACAATGGCAAGTATTGCAAATTGCTGTTGCAGCAGACTGTATCGTGATTATGCAGGCAGCCAATACCGGTTTAACTGGTGGTTCAACGCCGTTTGGTGAATATGACCGTCCAGTGATTGTGATGAGTACTCGCCGTCTGGCAGGTATTCAGGTGATCCAGGAGGGCAAACAGGTTGTCTGTTTGCCGGGTGCAACACTTGATGCACTGGAAAAGCAGCTGGCACCATTTAACCGTGAACCGCATTCGGTGATTGGTTCATCCTGTATCGGTGCTTCGGTGTTGGGTGGTGTGTGCAATAACTCCGGTGGAGCCTTGGTTCGCCGTGGGCCGGCCTATACTGAACTGGCATTGTATGCGCGTGTCAATGAACATGGCGAACTGGAGCTGGTGAATCATCTCGGTATCCATCTGGGTCATAGTCCGGAAGAGATTCTGAAAAATCTGGAGCAGAAACAATATAATGAGCAGGATATCCAGCAGCAGGAACATCGCTGTGCTTCCGATCATCGTTATAGTCAGGATGTGCGTCAGGTCGATGCTGATACTCCGGCACGTTTCAATGCAGATCCAAGCCGTCTGTTTGAAGTCTCTGGTTCTGCGGGCAAGGTGTGTGTTTTTGCAGTACGACTGGATACTTTTGAAAAAATCCCAAGCCAAGTGTTCTATGTCGGCACTAACTCG
Organism: Acinetobacter sp. YH16031; assembly: GCF_013417335.1. Taxonomy (NCBI): domain Bacteria; kingdom Pseudomonadati; phylum Pseudomonadota; class Gammaproteobacteria; order Moraxellales; family Moraxellaceae; genus Acinetobacter; species Acinetobacter sp. YH16031. The sequence continues at coordinate 27,131 of NZ_VPED01000011.1, read as the reverse complement.
CAGGATGACCTGACGGAAATCCGTCGTTTTTTGCTCAAAGATCTGCCGCGTCTGCCGATTGCTGGAGAATATATTCACCGTGTGGCTTATGACATCGGTGCGGAATACGGCAAAGACACTTTTATGTTCATTGAAAAATTTGGTACTGCCAAAGTGCCTGCCGCATTTGCCATGAAAGACAAGGTTGATGGGATATTGCAGAAAATGGGGCTACGTGGTTTAAGCGACAAAATTTTGCAAATGATCAGTAAAATGCTGCCATCACATTTGCCAAAACGCATGAACGAATACCGTGATCTGTATGAGCATCATCTGATTCTCAGAATTGAAAATCAGGATGTGGCACAGGTACAGGCATTCTTTGAAGGCTACTTTAAGGCTCATCCTGGCGGGAACTATTTTCTCTGCACCGAAGACGAAGGACGTAAGGCATTTCTGCACCGTTTTGCCGTAGCTGGTGCAGCAATTCGTTACCGTGATACCCATTTAAGTGAAGTGGAAGATATTGTGGCGCTGGATATTGCGCTGCGTAGGAATGAGCGCCAATGGGTAGAAACCTTGCCACAGGAGATGGAAGAGCAGATCTTACATAAACTTTATTATGGTCACTTCCTGTGCCATGTATTTCATCAGGATTACATTGTAAAAAAAGGGGTTAATCCGCTGAAAATGGAACATGCCATGTGGAAGCTGCTGGATGATCGTGGTGCGGAATATCCAGCTGAACATAATGTAGGGCATCTCTACATTGCCAAACCGGCGTTAAAAAACCATTACCAGAAGCTGGACCCGACCAATAGTTTTAATGTTGGTATTGGGCATAGCTCAAAGCTGAAATACTGGAAATAAGCAGAAAAACTGAGAATAACAACAATAACATTATGATCTGGCCTATCTCATGCAGTGCTCGCACTGCATTTTTTTATCTATAAAACATTGGAAAAATACAGGTTGTACGAATGTTGCAATAGATCGAAAAATTGCTGATTTAAATCCAGTCTTGGGTTTTAATATGCCAGGTAGAGATCATGATCTGGTCCTGATACGATAAAACCAACAATAACAAGTTTTTAGGAGTCTCTTATGAATTCAAGTATCACCCCGCCACAGCTACCACGACTGCATGAGCGTAATCAGACTTTGTCTGTATTGCATGGCATTTATGCCGGCCTGTTGATCTTTAGTGGCGCAGTTTTTCTTTATCTTGAATCTCAGCAAAGAACCGCTTCAACCATCAGTCTGGGACTTGTCATTTTATTAATGCTGGTATTGATCTATTTCAATATTCAGGCAGCTCTGAAAGTTAAGAAAGGTCAGGGCGAGGGACGTACACTTTCCCGAGTTATGGCGGTGCTGATGCTGTTGAGTTTTCCTGTAGGAACAGTACTGGGGGCAATTGCATTATGGAAAAGCTCGGCGAAACAGTGGGAGGCCTGAGTTGACCTGAGAAAGCAATAATTTTGTGAAAATGCCATAAACAAAAATAAAAAACACGCTAGAGTAATATGCAACAAGTTGCAAAGCCATCATCAAAGGGAATAGCCATGACAACGACTCGTTATGCGAATATTTTAAAACCGCTTCATCTGGGATTTACCACGATTAAAAACCGGGTGGTGATGGGATCAATGCATACGGGCTTGGAAGATCGTTTTTATAATTATCCTAAACTGGCCGCTTATTTTGGTGAACGTGCCAAAGGTGGTGTGGGTCTCCTGATTACTGGCGGGATTTCACCGAATCGTCAGGGCTGGTTATTGCCTGCTGGCGGAACCATGAATACCTTGGGCGATGTTGCACCGCATCGACTGGTTACGCATGCCGTGCATAAGCATGGGGCCAAGATTCTGTTGCAGATTTTGCATGCCGGACGTTATGGCTATCAGCCTTTTGTGGTATCTGCCAGTCCGATCAAATCGCCAATTTCACCTTTTAAACCACGTCAGATGTCTGAAAACCAGATTCTGGATACGATTCAGGACTATGTTAAAACTGCAAAACTGGCTAAAAAAGCCGGCTATGACGGCGTGGAAATTATGGGCTCGGAAGGGTATTTGATTAACCAGTTCTTAAGCCGCCATGTCAATCAGCGTACTGATCGCTGGGGTGGAGAAATTGAAAACCGCATGCGTTTTGCGGTAGAGATTGTTAAAGCAATCCGTGCTGAAATTGGTGAAAAATTTATTATCTGTTTCCGCTTATCCTTGCTAGATCTGGTACATGATGGCAATACCATGCAGGAAGTGATTACCGTCGCTAAAGCATTAGAGAAGGCTGGAATAACTTTGCTGAATACCGGTATTGGCTGGCATGAAGCGCGTATTCCGACAATTGTCACTTCTGTTCCTCGTGCTGCATTTGTAGATTACACCGCAGAAGTCAAAAAGCATGTTGCTGTTCCAGTTATTGCATCGAACCGGATCAATATGCCAGAAACGGCTGAAGCGATTTTGGCATCGGGTCAGGCAGATATGGTGCAAATGGCACGCCCGTTATTGGCAGATGCATTCTGGGTGAATAAGACAGCAACCAATCGTGTTGATGAAATTAATACCTGTATCGCCTGTAACCAGGCCTGTCTGGATCATACCTTTAAAAATAAGCGCGCTACCTGTCTGGTGAATCCACGTGCCGGCTATGAAACCGAACTGGTTTATGTCAAAACCAAAAAACCTAAAGGCATCGCCGTGGTAGGTGGTGGGGTGGCAGGCCTATCCGCAGCTACAGTCGCTGCCAGCCGCGGTCATGATGTGACTTTGTTTGAAGCCACTAATGAAGTGGGTGGACAATTTAATCTGGCCAAAGTGATTCCAGGCAAAGAAGAATTTCACGAAACCATTCGTTATTTCAAAGTACAACTGGAAAAAACCGGGGTAGATGTCCGTTTAAATACCCGAGTAAATCGGGAACAACTGGAACGCGAAGGTTTTGATGAAGTCATTGTTGCTACGGGCGTTGTTCCGCGTGAATTGAAAATTGCCGGTAGTGATGCACCTCAAGTCCTGTCTTATGCTGAAGTATTGCGCGGTGCACCAGTAGGAGATCGTGTCGCTGTCATTGGTGCCGGAGGAATCGGTTTTGATGTATCAGAATTTTTATTAAAGCCACCGCATCAGCCACAACCGCAACCTGTAGATGAATGGAAACGGGAATGGGGTGTAGATCTGCATGCAAATTATGTAAGTGAAGGCGGACTGCAGCCCGCACAAGTCGAGCCACCTGTACGTGAAATTTATCTATTACAACGTAAAACTACTGCTTTAGGAGCAGGCTTAGGTAAAACCACGGGCTGGGTTCATCGTGCCCAATTAAAAAAACATGGCGTACGCATGTTACGCGGTGTGCACTATAAATCGATCACGGATGAAGGTTTGTGGATTGAAGTGGATGGACATGATCAGTTGCTGCGTGTAGATACGGTCGTCGTTTGTGCTGGTCAGGAGTCAGTCAAAAATGTCATGCCTTCAGAAGGACAAAAGACTTTAGCGAATTACCATATTATTGGTGGAGCAAAGCTGGCTGCTGAGCTGGATGCCAAGCGTGCAATTCGCGAAGGGGCAGAATTGGCAGCAAAATTGTAAGGATTTGATGAAACTATATGCAGTTGATGAGATTCACTGTAATTTTCACTTGTCAGTCACCTAAAAGCTCCGTATTATTGCGCACATGGAAGCGTGGCAGAGCGGTTTAATGCACCGGTCTTGAAAACCGACGAGGGCTTATACCCCTCCGTGAGTTCGAATCTCACCGCTTCCGCCAGATACGAAAAACCCCGATTATTGATCGGGGTTTTTTTATTATCTAAGTTTTATTTATTCGGAAATTGTCTAATTTTTAAGATGTAGATAGATAACAAGCTAATTGATCTAATTTCCTAAATATTTTCTTATTAAAAAGTGAATAAATAAAAACGAATGCATATATAGCTTTAATTTCTAATATTTAATCTCAATCAATGAGCTTAAACCTAAATTAAAAAAGTATGATCTAAACTTTTATCTGACAAGAGGATATAAAAATTTAGAGCTTATTTTATTGCCGTTATCAGTTTATTAAATAGAACATTTTTCATTATTAATTCGCTGAATGACTGAAACAGCTGAAAGTCGACTAAGATAGTAGGATAATTTTTTGTTCTTTTCGGCTTTCATTTATGTCGAATCTTAAAGTGCGAGTTAAAAATGGCAACTGAACCTCTGAATCCTAAACGTCCACTTTATATTCCCTACGCAGGCACTGCATTACTTGAACTCCCATTGCTGAATAAAGGCTCAGCTTTCTCTGTAGAAGAACGTATTCATTTTAATTTACATGGACTTTTGCCCCAAGCGATCGAATCGATTGAGGAACAAAGTCAGCGTTCGTATCAACAATACTGCTCATTCAATGATGCAATCAATAAGCATATTTACCTACGTAACATCCAGGACACCAACGAGACGCTTTTCTATCACCTGATCGAAAATCACTTAAGCGAAATGATGCCGATCATTTATACGCCAACGGTAGGAGAAGCATGTCAGCATTTTTCCGAGATTTATCGCCGTCATCGCGGGGTTTTTATTTCTTATCCAGATCGGGATCATATTGAGCACATCCTGCATAACGTGAATCGAAGAAATGTCAAAGTGATTGTAATTACGGATGGAGAGCGCATTCTTGGTTTAGGTGATCAAGGCATTGGCGGAATGGGCATTCCGATTGGAAAGCTAGCTTTATATACGGCCTGCGGAGGCATTAGTCCGGCCTATACCTTGCCAATTACCTTAGATGTAGGCACGAACAATGAGCAGTTGCTGAATGATCCGATTTATATGGGATGGCGTCAGCCTCGTATCACTGGTGATGAGTATTATGAATTTGTCGAAATGGTGATACAGGCGATTCAGCAAAGATGGCCAGATGCACTGATCCAATTTGAAGATTTTGCCCAGCACAATGCCATGCCTTTACTGGAAAAATATCGTGATCGAGTATGTTGCTTCAATGACGATATTCAGGGTACGGCAGCTGTGGCAGTAGGCAGTCTGATTGCAGCTTCCTATGCGTCAAACAAACAATTAAAAGATCAGACTGTTGCCTTTCTGGGAGCAGGTTCAGCCGGTTGTGGGATCGCTGAACAGATTGTGGCAAAAATGGTGGCGGAAGGCCTGACTGATGCAGAAGCCCGTAAGCGGGTCTTTATGGTGGACCGCTTCGGCCTTATTACTCAAAACCAGCCAAATCTATTAAATTTCCAGAGAAAACTGGCTCAAGAACCAGAAAATATTGCTGAATGGGGAAATGCCGAAGAGATTATTTCTCTATTGGATGTCATCAAATATGCAAAACCCACAGTACTGATTGGGGTATCTGGACAGCCGGGATTATTTAGTAAAGAAGTAATCACGACCATGGCTGAAAATTGTGAACATCCGATCATCTTTCCTTTATCGAATCCTACTTCTCGCGTAGAAGCTGTTCCAGCCGATATTATTCAATGGACCAATGGGAAAGCTCTGATTGCTACAGGTAGCCCATTTGCACCCGTTAATTATCAGGAACACATTTATACTATTTCTCAATGTAATAACTCTTATATTTTCCCGGGAATTGGACTAGGCGTGATTGCTTCAGGCGCTACACGAGTCACGGATAATATGCTGATGGCATCAAGTAATGCCTTAGCAGAATGCTCTCCAAAACTTCAAGACCCAACCGCCAATTTGTTGCCAGATCTGGATCAGATTCAGCATATTTCCAAGATTATTGCTCTAAGGGTTGCACAAGCTGCGGTTGAGGATGGCGTCGCTCCAAAAGTTGGTTCTGAGGTGCTGCAGAAAGCCATAGATGCGAATTTCTGGATACCGGAATACCGGGAATATAAGCGTGTGACCTTTTAATATTATTAGGGAAAGGGCAGTCTAAAATTAAGTAAAGCAGAGCGATGACATTGTTATTTCTCTGCTTCTTTGTTTGCAGGAAACGAAAGTACACTAAAATGTAAAAGTTTAACTCACTGAAGCAATATGGATTTATTTTATCAAGTCGTTGAAATTAAATAAAATATAATGAAAATTCTGTAAATAATAAAATAATATTTATAAAGTAATTAAATATATATATAAGAAAACTTGATTATTTTAAATCTTCCTGTATACTGGCCTTAACTAGAAAAAAGTCTTGTTGCAAAAAATCTTCCTTAAGTATCGTCGTTTTATTCATAATCCTTCGTTTTATCCAGATTTTAAGTTCCATTCTTTATTATTTTCAAAGTTACAACTGGTCATTCAGATGACTAAAAATTATTAAAAATTAGTAGGTTTTATTATGTCAAACTCAAATATTGTTAAAGGTACTGTAAAGTGGTTCAACGAAACTAAAGGTTTCGGTTTTATTCAACAAGAATCTGGTCCAGATGTTTTTGCTCATTTCAGTGAAATTGCTAGTTCAGGTTTTAAAACCTTAATGGAAGGCCAGCAAGTTGAATTCAGCGTAGTTCAAGGTCAAAAAGGCCCAAATGCTGTAAATATTACTGCGCTATAAGTCTGTAGAATAAAAAAGCACGCATCAGTGCTTTTTTATTGTTTTAAATAAAAGTTAAAAAGCTTTTTCCAGATTGGAAGAAGTATAAAAATAGGATACAAGTTGTTAAAAATTAATGAATTAATTGCAAAATCTAAAAATGGTACAGAAATTATTGTTTCTTTGATTCCCTTGAATAAAATGCAAAATACACGTCAAGGTTTTAAGGAAATTGAAGTAGGTAAAAGAGTGCTGCTTCAATCAGGAATCGAAGTTGACCTGAATCTAGATGGTCGTACATTTTATACATCTTTAAATCAATTATTTAAATTAAATCATAAAGTTATTTAATATTTAAATTATATATTGGCTAACCAATTTCTAGCCGATCTCTCTCATAATCATTATTAAAGGTTTATTTATGCTTAAGCAAAATATCAGTGTGAAAGATCAATTCGGTGTTCAATACGTGATTCAGGCTACTGTTGACCCTGATTTTGTTCATACCCAATCGGATTCTAACGTTAAACATATTACGGTTGAAGGTGAAAATATTCGCCCAAGTTTTGAAATGTTTTTTCAAAGCACTATCAGCGGCAAAATTTTCAAAATTATTTAATGGTCATATAACATGACCAAAAGTGCATATAAAAAATCCTGGTATCTTGCCAGGATTTTGTCTTTGAAATTATTCACTTCTTAATTAAACCTATTCATCGTCTTATAAATAAACCCTGAATTAATAAGCATATTTTAGTTCACACTTAAATCGACTTAGCCATCATTTCAGTGATCTATATTTTATATCTTCTACTACTTATGCTTTTAGGTATAAAACTATCATGAATCTATAAAAAATCTAATACACATCAAATCAGAAAGCCAATCAGAGTTAAAACCCGTCAAGGTTATTATAAGTTTCGTTGGTATGAACTTAAGTCATATAAATGACTGAGGATATACAGCAGGTTTAAGATGGTGAGCAAGGGCAGTTCAGTTTTGGTTTTGCTAGGACATTCAGAAGCTAAGTATTTAATCTTTTATTTTTGAATATTTAATACTCAATAGATGATCATAAAGTCAGGAGTTTACTCTATGAATAAATGTATAAAATTACTCGCCAAAAAAAAATTAAGTATTACTTTTCTAGAGAGTGCATCAGCAGGTTACCTGGCTTACCGATTTTCCCAAAATAAATATTCTGGCGATATTCTATATGGCGGACTGGTCTGTTATGACATGGGTGTCAAAGAGAATATTTTAAAAATCAAACCTGAATTTATTAAACAATATACGCCGGAATCTATGGAAGTCACACAGGAAATGGTCAGAAAAGCCAAGAAAATGTTTTATTCTGATATTTATATTGCCTGTACAGGACTCTTAAAAAGAGGCGGGACAGAAACCAAAGAAAAGCCAGTAGGAACTTTTTTCTATGTAATTTCTTATAAAGATGAGCTTTATAGTTTCCGCTTTCTTTGCAGAGGAAAACCGAGAGAGAAATTAAAAAAACTGGCGAGAAATATCAATCTGAGCTTAATTGAAATCCTTGAAGGCAGTCGGGACAAGAAAAATAAGTAAATCGCTATTTATTTAGCTCTTGATAGTCGCTCATACACTGATCATGAAAATGCTCTGTTATAAAAAATCCCAGCCAAAGCCGGGATTTTTTATATTTGATCGATCAATTAATAAGGATAATTAGGGACAGGGCCGTTTGCTGGAATGGTGAGCCATTGTCCTGTTGCCAAGCGATTTGAACCGCCATCCGGTTGTGCATAGAAATACAAAGGTGCGGTCGGCAGATTAAGCATGGCGACTGAAGCATGGGCGGTTGCAGTTACAGGCAAGCCATAAAGTGCATAAAAATCTTTTAGGTCATAGCCCATGATTTTTGAACTGAGTACATAAATCAGGTCAGGGCGGCTCATGTTTTTCACATTAAATGCAGCTAGTCCCAGTTTATTCTTATCTGCTTGAGATGCTTTACTTAAATCAATCTGATTATACAAACGCTGTGAAGTATTCAGTAAGCGTATGAACTCAAATACACCCTGAAGATCAGGTCGCGATTTACCTTGATGTAAACGGGTATAGTTCATGGCCATCTGGATATGGAAGGCCTGCATCGTTACATGATAGCCATCTTGCCATAAGCGTTTTTCCATGGCGGCACGTTGTACCTCACCTGACAGACCAAGACTCCGTGTATCCTTAATATTGGCATATAAGGTTGGGTGGCGGAAGTTGCTGCCATTACTGTCCTGAGCATATAGATGATATTTACGCATCATGCTTAGGCCTGCCAGAATGTTGTTATTACATTCCACTACGCAACCAATAGTTTTTCCGGTTTCAGTGGAAGGGAATACTATGGTTAAGACATCCTGAACAGTATTATGTCCCAGTTCATGCACCCAGCCCCAACCGGTATCAATGCCAGTTGAACCATCTGATGGATTTCCTGAGCACAGGAAGCCACAGGTCGCAATCCAGCCTACAAAATGCTGCACATTCGGTGCACGGAACTGTGCCGATACAATCCCAGCCTAATTCATTACAACGCTGTGCCGTACTGCTATCCAGCGGCATGTTGTTATAACCGTTGGCAATGTGGTTACTGTCAAAGATTACACCCTTAACCTGATCCACATAGGTACGTGCTGATCGATCACTAATGGCTTTTAAAGCATAGTCATTGGTCTGCTGGATTTCACCACCAACAAATTTAAAAGTGTTCCAGCCGAAGTTTCTACTTTGCAGGATGCTGGTGGCCTCGCTAATATCCGCTTCAGTGATCGTTTGAGTAAAATCATAATGCGCATATTTTGCTGCGCCTTTGATTTTTAAAGTCATCACAGAGCCTGCTTTGGCATTGCTGTAATTCAACATCAATGGTCCACCGAACGGGCTGATAAAATCATTACTTTGGCCGGCATCTAATTTCACGGCGAAACTATTGGGACGGCGAGGACGTTTATAGCCGGCATCATCAAAGGGATTGCCCCAGGCACGTAAATAGCTGGTCTGGACTGAAAGCTGCGCACCTTGAGCATCAACAATCTCAATACTGACAGGCTTGCCCGGAATGCTGGCACGACCAATTGCGGTAATTCCGCTGCCTTGCGGAATGGTCACGGTAATGGTTTCAGCTTGCGCACTGACAGCCATGTTTTGTGCAGATGCTGGCATATAATCGCCGGCACCATTTGGATTCACCAATGTGGTTTTGCGTTTATAGTCCGTCCAGGAGTCGCTGGCATACGTACGCATAAAAGTCAGAGCATCACTATTTTTCGACAGTCCGCTGTAATTCACGCCTGGACGCCAGAGATCTGCCAATAACACCAAAGCTTTTAGAATCTGATTATTATTTTTTGTGCTGAATGCAGTGATTCCCTGTGCATTTAAATTTTGTAAATTGGTAGAAGCTTTATTGATGGTTTGAATCAACGGATTATTGGCATTTAAATCACCTAGACGTGCCGCACTTGGTGACTTGAAATATTCCAGCATTTGGATCGTACTATCAATATCATTCACTTTATTCCATTGATCGGTGATGGAACGTCCTGAAGACATGAGTAAAGTATCTTGGCCACGCCAGTAATTATTATTGGTTTCAATCTTCAATGCCGAAAAGATTTTTTCCATCGGTGTAGTGACGTTATAACCCATTGCCTGGAAATATATTGGCTTACCTGCCTCCAGATATTCCTGAATCAAGCTGGATTCAAAATTATTGGCGCCGATATTACTGCCTAAAATCATCAGGTCAGCATCTTTCCAGCAGGTATTGGTTTGATCCAGTACATTACATTGTAGAAAGGTAACTTTAACCCCTAAATGCTGGGCAAAATAATTCTCTATCATGCTCAGGTTGGTTTGTGCCAGACCATTTACGGTAAGTTTTAGTTCTTGTTTAGGCTGTGCTTGTGTTTTCCCAGTTAATAGCCAGCGAAAACCATTGTTGAGCACGGGTGCAAAATCTACCATGTCAGGATTATTCGCTGAGATCCCCCCAAGCATATTCTGGCCAAAAGCCAGCGCACGGCCTTTACCGATTTGTGATGCGACTCCCAAACCACAGCCTTTATTCGCCTGCTGACTTAAATTCCAGCCGCAGGCTTGATCTGAAACTGCGATTGGTAAAGCTGCGCTTAAATCATAAGGATAAAGATTAATCGAAGCAGTTGGCGTAAATTGCAGTTGAGGTTGCAAAACTTTGCCATTCGAACTGGTATAGAGTGAGGTAATTAAACCCTTTTGTCATGTTTGTTGTTGCTTGGCGAGCTGCAGGGCCCAGTCTAGCAATGTAGCGGAATCTTGCTGAATCAAAGGTCGGGCATCACCTGTACTCAATGCCTTATTAATCCGGGTGGTCGTTGGCGTTTGTGGATTTAAAGGTGGTGTACTGCCATCAGGTGTTTCTATAGGTGAGGGGGATGATTCCTCGTTATCAGATGGATGAGTTGTTGATGGTGGATTAACAGCAGAATCTGGTGTTTCTGCAGGAGAAGATGTTCCGCTACTACCACCTCCACCACAGGCAATCAGACTCATCGATAACGATAAGGTCAGTAAGGCTGTTTTCAACCTCAAATAATTTCTTTCCACAATTTTCCCCAAGGTATAACCAAAAAGACGACATTATTTTTAAAGTTGTCGTAAATATCAGATGAGAATTATAGAAGTAAGTGGCGGTAAAATAGAACTAATATTTAATTTAAGTATATGTTTTTAATGATAAATAATTATTGAAAATAATCTTAAATGTGATGTGGGTTGATTTAATTTTTATTTGTTTTAATTAGGCCGCAGTTTAAAAATGGCCTCAACCCGAGCTGAAATTTCATGTTCCATCAGTTTTGACTTTGAACTTGAGCAGAGCCAGCGCAATTCTTTCTACATGTTGATAAGCAGGTTGCTCTAACTCTTCACCAAAAATATCCGGATCAATTTCCTCATAAGACCAGTTAATATTTTGATGCTGTTTCATTAAATCTTCCAGATGCTGCAAGAAGCGATTGCCATCCTGACAAATAGTGACGCCAGTATATAAAAATAGACGTCCATTTGAGCTGAGTCGCTGCAAACCCTGTTTGATAATCTTAAAAGACAATTCATTGCCATCCAGTTCATTGCCTCCATGACGGTATTGCCGTTGATCTGGATCAATTAAATAAGGAGGATTGGCAAAAATCAGATCGAACTGGCCTTCAAGATCAGAAAATAAATTACTTTGTACAGGATGAATCGTATCAAAACCTGAAAAGTCGATATTAATCTGGCTATAGAGAAGGGCTTTCGGATTCAGATCTGCGACAAAGATTTCCTTATGATCTGGAAAATGTTTAGCTATATGAATTGCAGCAGCAGAAGTGCCACAGCATATTTCAGCCGAGCGTTTAAAAGAATTGGCCTGGCAAGATAAATACTGCTTTAAATGATAGGCAAAACGGTAAGTATCAGGACCAAAAAAAACAGCGTCCTGTTGGGTAGTTGGAAAGGCTGAATGAATAAATAATTCGTCTTCAAGTGAAGCAACTCTGATCAGACTTTTATATGTATTATCCTGAACTTCCAAAAGCTGATGTTCTAACAATAATGAAAAAAGAACAGGATCAAGATCGGTAATTGTAAATTCCAGATTCCAGCCAAAGATATCCTGTAAGGTTTTATATTTATTTTTTTCGCTTCTTTTGCGATCCAGAATCCGTTGATGGGAAAGTGGCGTAATAGCGGTAAACTGATATTGCTGCTGTTTTAAAAAGTCTAATAAAAAGTGCAGAGCTTGTTGCTGGCTATTTTGAATTTCTAAAATCTGGTTCATTAGATGTGCTCTTCGGTTTATTCAGAATAAATGAAAAGGTGCATACACCTGTTTAATCTATACAAGATAATGACCAGAACAGCCATTCGCTATATTGATTCAATCAAAATGGATCAGCTCAATCTTCGCCCAAAATTTACTGTTGTTCGGTAAAAAACTGATGTGAATTGGTTTAATTTGTATAGTGGTATATTGAAGCCCAAATCCTTATAAAGAATGAATCACTTTTATTTTTATATGTTTTCTATAAAAATGCCGACTGATCAAAATGATGAGTCGGCATAGACTGAATATAAATAGAAGTTTTAATGAGTAGCTTCTGGTAAATCAAACCAGATCACCTGAGCATCTTCAATTGCTTTAATTTCTGCGTCATCCATAAAGGCAATCGCACCACCAGCTTCAACTGTATATTCCGAAATTTGTACTGAACCAGAAATCACATGTACATAATTGATATGCTGAGTCGCTTTGATGTCCAGACTTTGGCCTTTATGGATCACTGCGGTTTTGACTTCTGCATTTTGACGAATGTGCATGGGTGCATTGTTATTCGGTCCACAGATTAAATGCCATTGATTCGGTTCCTCTTTTGCATCCAGACGAATTTGCTGATAATTCGGCTGAGCATCACGTTCATTCGGAATGATCCAGATTTGCAGGAGATGTACCTGTTCATCACCCTGGTTCATTTCACTATGACGTACACCGGTTCCAGCACTCATCAGTTGCCATTCACCTGCTGCAATACCGCCATGATTGCCCATACTGTCCTGATGAGTAATCGTACCTTTCAATACACAGGTCAGAATTTCCATATTGTCATGCGGATGGGTACCAAAGCCCTGATGTGCATCAATCCGATCATCATTAATGACACGTAAGGCACTCACGCCCATATAGTTCGGGTTGTACCAGTTTCCAAATGAGAAGCTGTGTTTAGACTCCAGCCAGCCCATTTTTACATGACCACGATTTTCACTTGGATGCAGAAAAGCTTTCATGGATTTATCTCACTTTAATTTTTAACTTGAGATCATCATACCGTTGTTTTAATTCTTAAAAAATCATAAACAGGCGACAGATCATTGCATTTTTGCAACGATACAAAAGGATGTAGGTATAAAAAAGCCCACTCGTAAGTGGGCTTAGGTATTTAAATAAAGATTATTCAAGGAAACGGACAGTTACACCTGATTTCACTTTACGGCCTAAATCATTTGCATCCCAGTTAGTCAGACGGATACAACCATGTGACGCAGTTTTAGAGATTGCAGATGGATTTGGTGTACCGTGAATACCAAATGATTTTTTGCTTAAACCGATCCAGATATTACCTACAGGACCGTTTGGACCAGGTGGTAAAGAAAGTGGTTTCTTGTTATTGCCTTGAACAAAGTTAGATGGTGAGTAGCTATACCATGGGTTTTTCGCTACGCCAGTCACTTTATAAGTTCCTGTTGGCGATGGAGTACTTGAACTACCAATCGTTGCCGGGAAAGAAGCGATCATCTGGTTGCGGCTATTGAACAGATAAAGCTGCTTGGCACCTTTATGCGCCACAATCAAATGAATGTCTTCAGGAACTTCATTGCGGATATTAGCAACGATCAGCTTTTCCCCAGCTTTTTTGAAGGTAGCTTTTGGATTTAACTTTTTCAAAAAGTCTTCATCCATATGGAATTTTTCACCCAGCATTTCAGTTACGCGAGTGTAATATAGACCTTTCATTTTTGCCTGTAAGGCATAGTCAGAAGGAATAGACTCGGCATAAGGACCTTTCAGGTCTTCTTCAGTGATGGTGTATTCAACAAAAGCAGGCTTAGAACCCTGTTTAGCCAATAGGGCATCCCAAGTTTCCTGAGTCAACGTACCTGTTGGTTTAATGCCATTCATTTGCTGGAAAGATGCGATCGCTTTCAAGGTATTTTTACCGCTAGTACCGTCAATCGCACCTGGAGAAGCATGGGCATTGTTCAACATGACATGCGCACGTGCATATACCGGAAATTGGCCTTTACCAATATCTTCATACCAGCTTGCATTATTAAGACCATCTAAAGTCCAAGATGCTTTCGCAGCAGCAGAATTCGTCGGTGCTTTAGTCGTGGTTGGAGCAGCACCGATATCGGCAGTCTGGTCTTCAGTATCTTGTAATACATCTAATGCTTCAGAAGCTTTCTTCAGATCTTGTTGTTCTTGAGCACTAATTCGAGTTTCTGCTTGTGCTGCCGAAGCTTCAGTCGCTAAAGGATCAATCGGATCCTGTACCGCAACATCAGTGACAACTTGGGGGTTTAATGGTTGTTCAGCAGTAGACGCAGCGAAAACAGTACCTGCGAAAATGCAACCTAGACTCACAGCGAGCATTGTGCGAACGAACATGTAACTCAACCTTAAAAATATTTCGTTAACTATGTGAAAAAACACTATAAGTATTACAGAAAAAATGTGGAGATGCAGTAGTTCTTTTGTGTAATTCCTCACATTTGATCACTTAACATGATCGGTTTTTAAAGTCATGAGAAGTTATTCAAAATGCAGTCATTTTGTTATGATGTGAGCAATATCAAAGATAGATAGGAAAGTGAATGACGACCTTAAAAAATGATCGTTTTCTGCGCGCATTGTTACGTGAACCTGTAGATACTACCCCTGTATGGATGATGCGTCAGGCAGGCCGTTATTTACCAGAATATCGAGAAACACGTGCCAAAGCAGGGGATTTCCTTTCTCTTTGCAAAAATACTGAATTTGCCTGTGAAGTGACTTTGCAGCCTTTACGCCGTTATGAGCTGGATGCAGCCATTTTATTTTCTGACATTCTGACTGTACCAGATGCTTTAGGTCTGGGTCTTTATTTTGAAGCAGGTGAAGGTCCGAAATTCCACAAAACTGTGCGGACTGAACAGGATGTGGCTAATTTACCCAAATTTAATGCCAAGTCTGACCTTGATTATGTAATGAATGCAGTATCGACTATTCGTTCGGCTTTGGGGGGGCAAGTACCATTGATCGGCTTCTCCGGCAGCCCGTGGACCTTGGCGACGTATATGGTTGAAGGGGGTTCGAGTAAAGATTTCCGCTTCACTAAAAACATGATGTACGCACAGCCAGAAGTTCTGCATGCTTTATTAGAACGTTTAGCAGATGCTGTGACTGAATATCTGAATGCCCAGATCGATGCCGGTGCTCAGGCAGTGCAGATTTTCGATAGTTGGGGCGGTGCACTTGCGCATCGTGAATATATTGAATTTTCACTCAATTATATGCAGAAAATTGTGGCAGGTTTGCAACGTGAAAAAGATGGCCGCAAGATTCCAGTGATTCTGTTTACCAAAGGTGGTGGCCAATGGCTAGAGCCTATGGTCGCGACCGGTGCAGATGCTTTTGGTCTGGACTGGACCACGCCGCTCAATGTTGCACGCCAGACTGTTGCAGGTCGTGCTGCGCTACAAGGCAACCTGGATCCGGCAACTTTATATGGCACTCCGGACGCGATTGCTAAAGCGACCAAGTTGATGCTGGATGATGCCTATGCCAACGGTGAAAAAACCGGTTATGTAGCCAACTTAGGTCATGGCATTACCCAGTGGGTGGATCCAGCCAATCCTAAAGTATTTATTGATACCGTACATGAGTACAGCGCTAAATATCTTTAGGATGTAAGCCTTGATCGACTTTTTTAAATCAGGGTTTGAATTTACCTATAAGGCAGCTTCGGCTGCCTTATTTGGGATTCTGCTCCTGTTTGCTTTTGCACAAACCGCATCAATGGGTAGTGAACTTTTTTATGGTTTCTACCGCTATGACTATCTATTATTTTTCGCTTTACTGATTCAGGTGGTATTGCTCTATACTAAACTGGAATCCTGGGCCGAAGCCAAAGTAATTGCCTTGTTCCATATCATGGCGATGGTCATGGAAATTTTCCTGACCCATCCGGCAATTGCATCCTGGCAATATCCACAACCTGCAATTTTTAAAATACTGACTGTGCCTTTATTTGCCGGCTTTATGTATTCGGCTGTCGGCAGTTTTTTTGCACGTTCCTTACGCTTATATCAAGTCTCATTTGAAAAATTGCCGCGCTTTAGCCATATGCTGGCTTTGGCAGTACTGTCCTACATCAACTTTATGAGTAAATTCTTCATTCCCGACTATCGTTTGCTGTTATTTGTCTGGAGTGTAGTGATGTTCTGGAAAACCAGAATCCGGTTTCAGTTGAATCAGCATGCTTTTCAGCTGCCGATGTTACCTGTCCTGTTGATTTTGGCTTTCATTATCTGGGTGGCTGAGAACATCAGTACCTTTTATCAGATCTGGCTATATCCAAGCCAGGTAGAAAAATGGCACATGGTCGGTTGGGGCAAGCTCGGTTCCTGGTATTTACTTTTATTGCTCAGTCTGGTGCTGGTATTAAAGATTCTAGGACAGCGTAATTCTCAAGGTAACTGGAGCCTAAAAACCCGGTAAAATTATTCTGTTTATCTTTATGTAAATTGGACATTTTTTTCATTGCGCCAAATTAGACTTCCCGCTACTCTCCTGAATGTGTAATGAAGATTACATCATTAGCGTAATAACAAAAGATGCATGAGAATAACCGGAGAATAAGTATGTTAAAAAAGATTATGCTCGCTGTGGTATTGGCAACGGGTTCTGGTATGGCGATGGCGGATAGAGATGTAGGTTGTGGTATTGGTAGTCAGGTATGGGCAGGCCAGTCAGGCATTATTCCTAAGCTGCTTGCAGGTACAACAAACGTGCTGTTTACTAACCAGTGGCTAGGTATTACTTTCGGTACTTTAGGATGTAGCCAGGGCGGTACAGTAACGGCTCAAGTTGTGACTTTTACCAATGAAAATGCTGAGGCATTGGCACGTGATATGGCCGTAGGTGAAGGTGAAAGCCTGAATGTACTGGCTGAACTGCTAAATATCAAGGCAGAAGACAAAGCGCGTTTCTTCACTGTATCTAAGCAGAATTTCTCTGAAATCTATTCAGAAGAAAACCAGAATACTTTACAAGTGTTAAGTACTCTACAAACAGTCATGGCTAAAGATGAAGTATTAAAAGCTTATATCTAAGTATCGCTGTAAAAACCCTGCTGTCCTGGCAGGGTTTTCTTATAAATAAAAACTGAAAAGAACCGTTGACTGAATGAAATATGCTTTTTTGCTCTCAGCCTTGCTGTGGAGTCCCCTAAGTTTTGCATCCGAAATTTCTCCAGATATTCAAGCTTATCTAGAACAAGCCACACAAAAAAAATTGCACCAGACTGCGACCTGGAAGCGTTTGATGTATGCCAATGCTGAAGGAAAAAGTGAAGTCAGCTATCCTGGTTATTTCCTGGCAAAGCAGGGCAAGACAGACCTGCAACTTGAATTAGAGCAAAATATACAGGCATTGTTTGAGCCCGCAGAACCCAATCAGTCTGTACGATGTAAATTCCCGGCACGTAGTCAGTGGTTAATGCAACAGCTGAATATTTCTGAACAGCAACTGCCTGAAGCGAGTTGTCCGGATTTTGAGCGCTGGATGAATGAAGTCAAGCCTTATCAGGCGACCCTGATTTATGCCACCGATTATATGGGCAATCCCAGCTCCATGTTTGGTCATACTTTGCTGCGTCTGGATCCCAAAGACCAGCAGCAACTGAATCTGGTTTCTTATGCGGTCAATTATGCTGCCACAGTCGACAGCAATGATAACTGGTCCTTTGCCTGGAAAGGACTGACCGGCCAATATCCGGGGGAATATTCCTTGATGCCGTATTACCGCAAAGTCAAGGAATATGGTGACTTTGAAAGCCGTGATTTATGGGAATATGAACTTAATCTGACGCCTGAAGAAACCGGATTTCTGGTGAAGCATCTCTGGGAAATGCAGCAGGTAAGTTTTCCTTATTATTTCATTAATGATAACTGTGCCTATCGTCTATTAGGGCTTTTTGATCTGGTACGTCCTGAACTGAACTTGCAGCAGCAATTCGATACCGCCGCGATTCCGGTCGAAACTTTAAAAGTTGTGGAACAGCAGGGACTAATCAGGAAGAAAATTTACCGTCCGGCACTGGAAACTCAATTGCTGGCTCAAGCCCGGCAACATGGAAAGTCCTTGGCAAAAACTGCGCATCAGGTAGCGTATGTAGAAACCTCTGAAATGGAAGCCATGCTGCAACATTATCCGGTTGAAGATCAGGCCAAGATTCTGGAAATGGCCTACGACCATTTATATCTGGATTTTCTTCGCCAAGAAGTAGATGAATCTTTTGCCCAGCCGCGCTTTCGCAAATTATTGGGCTTAAGAAGTCAGTTGGCGATAGACAAACAGCGTCAGCAGCCAGAGCGTCCAAAAATAGATCCGGTTCAAAGCCATCATGCCCGAAATATCGTTCTTGAAACTGGGCAAGTACAAGGTGAGACTTTTGTGCAGCTCGGTCATCGTCAGGCTTATCACGACCTCATGGATCCGCAAGGTGGGCTGCGTACTGGAACCCAATTATTATTCTTGGATGGTGCATTGCAGTACCGTGATGACCGCGTGAAGCTGGAGCACCTGGATCTACTTACAGTGAATTCCTATAACCCGATCAATGCATTTAAAGCGCCGTTATCTTGGGGCTTTAATTTAGGCTGGAAACAGGAAGCACTGGATCAGCATGGCCAGTTTAGTACCGAGCAGCAGCATGGTGTAGCCAATTTCCAGGTTCAGGGTGGCTATAGCTGGGCAAATGAAGCACGTGAACATCTCTGCTATGTGCAGCTACAAAATCATGTACAGGCCGGAAAAGCGCTAGACAAAGGATGGCGTATCGGTATGGGGCCAACAGTGGGTTGCCAGAATATCTGGACGGATCAGATCAATAGTCTGGTACAGGTCGAACTGCCATATTGGGAAGATTCTCATCAGTGGCAACTGAAGTTGAAAAGCCAGTTGCAATATGCATGGAATGCACAAAATGCCATTCGGGCGGGCTGGGAATATCAGCAACAGGAATCGAAAGACTGGGATAAATGGAGTTTGGGTTTAGTCCATTATTTTTAATTTGGCTAACATAACCTCGAATATTGAGTAAATGAAGTTTATAGATCAAATGACTTGTATTTGAATGTTTAAAATAAATTCATGTTCGGAGACTTCTACCGATATTATCAAAGATTGTATTCAATAATGGGGTTAAAATGCCTGAATATTGTTGTATTTATCACATAATATCACTGCTAATCGCAAAGTATCGGGAAAAGTTATATGAATAATGAGTGTATGGCTATGCTGGCGGAGCAGTGGAAGCTGATCTGTCAAAATTATTCATCGGATGATTTGCTACACGCATTTCAGTTTATTCAAGACCACTCTTTGGTACTGGTAGAAGAATTCTATAAAAATATGCTTCTGGAAGAAGAAGCATCTCAATATTTTACTGATGAGCTGATTCAGCAGCGTTTACGAGATACTTTACATCAATGGCTTTCAGAAAGTTTTAGTGTGGCGCTGAATAAGCGTTATGCAGAGGCCGTGCAAAAACAGAATATCGTTGGACATGTGCATGCGCGGGTCGGGATTCCATCCTGGCTGATTATGCGCGGTGTACGAGAAATTCAGCGCAAAATGTTTGAATTGCTGAGTTTAAATCCGCAGCCGCACATGCTTACTACCTGTAGCTATATTGTACAAATCATGGGATTTGCCACAGAAATTATGTGTCGTTCCTATGAGGCGAAGTCAGTTCAGAATCAGGAAATGAAGCACAGTTACCGGGTATTTTCTGCAATGCAGGATGTCGCGGTACAAAAAGATAAACAGCGCAGTTCATTGCTGGATTGGGAAAATGAGCTGATGTTCAAGGTCTTTTCTGGAACTACAGGCATTAGACATCAAATGCTGTCCAAGTCAGAATTTGGCTTATGGTTTATTCATAAGGCGTCTTATGCCTTTACCGGTTCCGATCAGGTCGATTTAATTATCGAGCGAATTTATCAGATTGATACGCTAAATCAGGCAGTGCTGGAATGTACTGAAAAAGATCAGATGCTGAATCTGATTCAAAGTATTCGTGACTTAAACCGTGAAATACAGCACCTGGTCGATCAATTATTCCAGGTAGCAGATTACATCGAATCTGGAAATGACTCTCTAACCCAGTTATTGAATCGCCGTTATTTAAATACCATTATTTCGCGTGAAATCAACTTCTCTCGTGATAACCAGACACCATTATCCTTGCTAGCGATTGATGCCGATTTCTTCAAAGCCATTAATGATAAATATGGTCATGCAGCCGGAGATCTGGCCTTAAAATTTATTGCTGATGCCTTACAGAAATACATTCAAGGCAGTGACTATGCATTCCGTGTCGGTGGGGAAGAATTCCTGCTGCTGCTGGTGGATTCCGATGAAAGACGTGCACTAAATATTGCTGAAAATATCCGTAAATATGTAGAGCATGGCTTGATCAGTACGGCTCAAGGACAGCAATTCAGACTCACAGTTAGTATTGGCTGTGCGTTATTTGATGGTCATCCGGATTACCAAAGATTCCTGGATGCCGCAGATGCTGCACTGTATATGGCTAAAAATACAGGGCGTAACCGGGTCTATCTAGCGCAGCCTTCTCAAATTCAGGGCGCACAAAAAGCATCTGTCTAATTTGAAATTTGCTGCTGAATTGCAGCCTGAAATTGCTGTTTCTGCCGCACATATTCGGGATGGACTTTGGCTTTATCCCATTTTTGTTTAAATATTTTCGCTGCAGCAGCTTTAACCGGATCTTCAGAACTGCGCGGCAATTCTTCACGCCCATGCGCACCACTTAAACCCTTTTTATCATCTGGAACTGGCCCATCATATTTTTTACCGCCTTTATGATTGGCATAACGTCGGGCGCGGGTATAACCCATTTGTAAAAACTTGCGTGCCATATCGGCCCCGACAAAATCTTCCTGTTTTAAATATTCCAGAAACAGGGTATAAATTTTTTCACTACTGGCTTGGGCTTTTTCCGCATCTGCAAAACGCCAGTGAGGCAGGATTTCCGACTTATAAGGTTCCACTAAAAGCACGCCTTGCTCACCGCGTCCGATCCGGTATAAGTCTGGACGTTTACGGAAATCAATTTTCTTAAAATCCAGACTATAGTCAAAACTGTTTGAATGAACACGTGAAGGGCGTTTAGGCGGATCAGGCTGCTTTTTACTCATAGCTGTTTCCAGAAGTTATATACTTGGATCATGCAGCCTTCTAAATAAAAGGTCTGTATTTAAACATGGCAGGAAATGTAGTCAGGAAATTAATTATGCAGCATCAATTTGTTTATTTTTAAAACTAGGGAAGTTAAGTTAATGAGACAACTTTTTGAAAAGAATGTAGGGATAAAATTTTAGGAAATTGAGTGAATACGTAGAAAAGTTAAGGAATTGATCGCAAAATTCCTTAACTAATAAAGATATGAAATTCGTACTTATGTTTTAACTTTCTACCATGACATAATATTTTTTAACGGCTTCAACCACTTCAAAAGTGCCAACAAAACCGGGTGGAATAATGCCGGCTTCACCTGCCTTGATTTCAACAAAGGATTGTCCCTGAGCATCATGTAAACGGACGATCCCCTTGATTACCTGAAAGAATTCCTGTTTATTCTCGGCAAATACAATATTCCAGGCACCCACTTCACATTGCCAGATTCCGCAATCCATATTGGGATGTTGATAGGCACTCTGGGTCAGGCGTTTAGGATTACCTTTAACCAGCCGGTCTGGACGTGGATAATCGATACTTTCTTCAGCCTGGCCTAAACCTTGACCCGCAATCCAAATAGATGACATTTTCATAACCTCATCGTGTAAAAAAGCCCCAATATTAATTGAGGCTTTCATGTATGAATCTATATTAATAACTTTCTGGTACAGCACCTAAAAACTCACGGCGGACTTCTTTATCGGTTTTAAAGTCACCGATAAATGACACCGTACGCGTAGTCGATTCCTGTTTGCCAACACCACGCATCATCATACACATATGTGCTGAATCAATCATCACAGCCACACCACGTGCATTGGTGACTTCAGCAACCGCTTCTGCGATTTGCTGGGTCAGATTTTCCTGAATCTGCAAACGACGGGCAAACATTTCAGTAATACGGGCAAATTTAGACAGCCCCAATACTTTGCCTTCAGGTAAATAGGCGATATGTACACGGCCATAAAATGGCAATAAATGATGTTCGCAAAGTGAATAGAATTCGATATTTTTCACCAAAACCATTTCACGGTTATCTGATGGAAAAACCGCACTATTGGTCACTTCTTCCAGAGTCTGGCTATAACCTGAGGTTAAATACGAAAACGCTTTCGCAGCACGCACGGGCGTATCTTTGAGACCAGGGCGATTGAGATCTTCACCAACGGCAGTAAGAATGTTTGCGTAAGATTGCTGCATAGTCATATGACGTATTCACTTAAACTGAGAATGAACAAGGACGGCATTGTAGCAGAAATCTTTTACAATGCCTTGTTTTGGGGGTAAATCCGCTTACTGTTTAAACTTTGGATTTTTTTCTGCACGTTTTAGCAAAACTAAAACTGCACCAGTGCCACCCTGTTTTTCAGGAGCACTGACAAAGGCCAGAACATCACGGTGCTGACGTAGCCAGCCGTTGACATAAGTTTTTAAAATCGCTTCTGGCCCTTTGCCATGTACGATCTTGATCACGTTCTGGTTTTCATCTTTGGCGATCTGGATAATCTGAAGCACAGCCTGACGTGCTTCTTCGACCGTACAACCATGCAGGTCGACAGCTTCAAACCAGCGCAGATTGCCTGCTTTTAAATCTTCAAAAACCTTATGCTGCAAGGTCGCAATGCGGTAGCTTAAGCTCGCCTGACTGCCAACCGGATTGAGCATGGCTTGTGTATCAGACAACACGGTTTCATCGGTATGCATGGGACCTTCGGCAGCAGCACGCTTGGCCAAAGTTTGTGCATCAATTTTTTTCTTGGGAGATTTTTCAATTTTCGCGATATTGCCGGCATTAATTTTTTGTACGCCTTGCATTTGCTTGCGAAATAGATCGAGACCTTCCGCCTGTTCCTGCTCCGCTGTTTTCACGACAGGGGCAACAGGTTCAGCCTTAGGCTGAGGATGACTAATTTGCTTTTTAAGATCTTTGAGTAAATTGTACTGATCTTTAGAAAGCGAAGAATCGTGTTTGCTCATAATCTGGAAACGGGGGAGATACTGAATTTGGTAAATTATAGTCTTAAATGACTGAAAGGAGAAATGAATTGCACTAAATACAACATATCCCAAACCCAGCATTAATTTCTCAATAGTTTTCTAAGATTGTATAGCTTGATGAACTTTAAATAGAAAATAATTCATGAATATTCTCCTTTTATCATCTTAACAGTTGCCTCGATGGAACATCTCTCTTTAAATATAAATCAATCAAACCTGGAAAATAAAAAAATGAGTTATTCAGGCAGTTGTTTGTGTGGCGATGTCCAGTTCAAAGTAAATACGAATATTCAGGCCATGTATCATTGTCACTGCAGTTTATGTCGTAAACAGAGTGGTACGGCCGCAAATGCAGCAACTTTAGTTCATCAGCAATATTTTGAATGGACCTCAGAACAGACTTCAATTTCCTGCTATCAAAAAGAGACCGGATTTCGTTCTCATTTTTGTCAACACTGTGGCTCGCCTGTACCGAATCAGGTAGGTACAATTGCATTGATCTGGATTCCTTTAGGGCTTCTGGATCAAGCACCCAAAATTCAGCACAGACTGAGTTTTTGTCTGAACTCGAAGGTGGATTGGGCAGATGAAATCAAGGCGGATGAGTCCTATTCTGAACTGCCAGAATTTGAAAAATTAATCTCTTATTTTGATCATTCAACTCAGTATTAAATGAATTTGGTTAATAGAAATAAAAAAAAGCCCCATGCTAGATGGGGCTTTTTTTATACTTAATATTTTAAACCGATTCAGGCTCACCGAATAAATCAAGGAAAGCATGATCTGGGCGTGGCTGTTTCATGAAACTTTCACCGACCAGGAAAGCATGAATATCATGTTCCTGCATCATCGCAACATCAGCAGGGGTTGCGATACCGCTTTCAGTGACCAGCAGGCGTGAAGGATCCAGTAATCTTTTTAAACGTAGTGATGTATTCAGGTCGACATCAAAAGTTTTTAAATTACGGTTGTTCACACCCAGCAGACAACGATCAGAAAGTTTTAAAGCACGTCCTAATTCTTCTTCATCATGCACTTCAACCAGTACATCCAGATTATGCTCAAATGCGGTTTTAGACATTTCCTCTAACTGCTGATCAGACAGACAGGCCACGATCAGCAAGATACAGTCTGCATGTAGTGCACGCGCTTCAATCACGCCATAAGGATCGATCAGGAAGTCTTTACGCAACGCAGGCAAGTCACAGTGCGAACGGGCGATCTGAATATTTTCATCAGCACCCTGAAAAAAATCCACATCAGTCAGTACAGATAAACAGGCAGCGCCGGCATCCTGATATTGCGCCGCAATTTCTGCAGGATTGAAGTTTTCACGAATCACGCCTTTGGACGGAGAAGCCTTTTTAATTTCAGCGATTACACCCGGACGTTTAGACATTAAAGATTGAGCAAAACCACGTACAGGTGTCGCGCCTTGAGCTAACTCTTCTATATCCTTATAGCTTTTCTGCTTCAAACGAAGAGCGAACTCTTCTTTCTTACGATCAACAATTTTACCCAAAATTGTATTTGCAATATCAACCATGATTCAAATTCCTGACCGTATTAAGCTTCATATTGTTTGATGGTTTTGGTGAATTCAGACAGCACGCTCATTTTTTCCAGTGCCTGGCCACCATAAATAATATCGTGTGCCAATGCCACACCTTGCTTATAGCTTGAAGTCAGGCCTGATACATAAATACCAGCACCGGCATTTAGGGCAATCATATTGGCAGCCTTATGACCGATCTCAGATTTCTTCTTGCCTAAGGCATCTTTAATCAGAGCCAGACTTTCTGCTGAACTTTCAATAATTAAACCAGTTAAGGTTTGCGATTCAATATCGACCTGTTCAGGAATGATTTCCCATTCAGTGATTTCACCGTTTTTCAGCTCAGCCACATGGGTAGAAGAAGCCAGACTGATTTCATCTAAGCCATCACGTGAATGTACGACCATCACATGTTCAGCACCGAGCTGTTTCATGACTTCTGCAATCGGGCGGCAAAGTTCATTGGAAAATACCCCGATGACCAAACGTTTTACACCGGCCGGATTCGTAAGCGGGCCGAGCAGGTTGAAAATACTGCGAATACCCAGCTCTTTACGTGGACCAATCGCATATTTCATGGCTTTGTGATGATTCGGTGCGAATAGGAAGCCCACACCGATATCACGGATACAGCGTTCGGTTTGCTGCATATTCAAATCAAGATTAATGCCTGCCTGTTCCAGCAGGTCAGAAGAGCCTGATTTGGTGGAAACACCGCGGTTACCATGCTTGGCAATGGTTGCACCAGCTGCTGCAATTACAAAAGCTGAAGCGGTAGATACGTTAAACAGGTTTTGTCCATCACCGCCTGTACCGACGATATCCACTAGATGAGGAACATCACTGACATCGATTTTGGTTGCTAGTTCACGCATGACACGTGCTGCAGCGGTAATCTCGTCAATACTTTCGCCTTTCAGGCGTAGACCCATGAGTAGAGCACCGATCTGAGCATCGGTTGCTTCGCCAGACATGATGGTACGCATCACGTCTTCCATTTGTTCCTGAGTCAGGTGAATGTTTTTAGTAATATTACTTAAAGCTTGTTGAATATTCATGACTTGCGTTTTGCCCATTATGCGTAAATTTCAAGAAAGTTTTTAAAGATCTGATGACCATGCTGGCTCAGGATTGATTCCGGATGGAACTGCACACCTTCAATCGGTAGTGTCTTATGTTTAATCCCCATGATTTCTTCCATAGAGCCATCTTCTTCATTGGTCCAGCAGGTCACTTCCAGGCATTCTGGTAAAGTGGCCTGATCAATCACCAGCGAGTGGTAACGCGTTGCAGAGAAAGGATTCGGCAGGTTGCTAAAAATGCCTTTGTCGCTGTGATACATATCAGACAAGCGACCATGCATGACGCGTTTGGCACGAATAATATCGCCGCCAAAAGCCTGACCAATACTTTGATGCCCCAGACAAACACCGAGCAGGGGAATCTTACCGCCAAAATGCTGAATGGCAGGAATCGAAATTCCCGCTTCACTTGGCGAACATGGACCAGGACCAATCACCAGATACTTAGGTTGCCATCGCTCAATATCCTCCAATGTCACGGCATCATTGCGGACTACTTTTACTTCTTGATTCAGTTCGCCAAAATACTGGACGATGTTATAAGTAAAGGAGTCATAGTTGTCGATCATTAGAAGCATGAGCTTAACCTATTGAAATTATTGCACTTAACTGTGCTAAAGTGATCCAGATTGAGCTTTATCGGGACTTGTTGCAAGTCTAGGGAATACACGACTAAATCGTTGATTTCATTGTGTGAAAATAAAGCACGCCTCATCATAGCAAAAAATAGCCACATCGGGCGCAATAATTTTTCAATTTTCAGCCGGGTGAGTACCTCCCAGCCTTTTAAATAGACCTCTTTCATAAATCATTTTTTGCTCAGTTCCAAGTTGTAGATTCCAGCGATTAAATTGAATCTCAAACCAAGCCTTTTACCTCTATTTCGATAACGCTCAGCAAGGATTTTGAAGGTTTT